>JAGBIB010000203.1 GCA_017935195.1 Clostridia bacterium | reverse complement strand
TCTCATTCTTTTTTCCCTTACTACCCCTACGGCATGCTGGTTACAGCCGAATTATAAGCCGGAATGAAGCTCTTGAAAACGTCCGCAGGTGCGATAACAAGTATGACCTACCCTTGTTTTTTGCTTATTTTTGCCTGATTTTAAGGGATTCTCCCTCTTTTTTCGGAAAAGTCCTTCCGAAGGGAATCGTACTCCAAGGCCCAATAGGGCATTTTGTCCTACAATACCGTACTATGTATACTATCACAAAATCCCCCGCTTGTCAAGGGAAAAATAAAGTTTTTTCAAAAAAATCTATTAAAACCTTCAAAAAAGCCCTATAAAAACAAAGCGCCGCCACGAAAAGCGGTGCTTTTCCGATTGGCGGACGGCATTTGTTTGGTTTGCGGCGCTTAAGCAACCTTCTTCAGCATCAGAGTGAAGCGGCTCTTCTTTCTTGCAGCGGTATTCTTGTGGATGATACCCTTTGCAGCTGCCTTGTCGGTGGTCTTGATCACGGTAGCATACAGCTCCTGTGCGGTCTTTGCATCACCTGCTTCAACTGCTGCTTCGAACTTCTTCACGATGGTCTTGAAGGCACTCTTGAACATCTTGTTCTCCAGAGCTTTCTTCTCGGAAACCAGTACGCGCTTCTTTGCAGATTTGATATTGGGCATTCTGTTCACCTCCTTAGTCGAAAGTACATTTTCCACAACATATTATCACGGATTTCAAGAAAAATCAAGGGGTTTTTGAAAAAAATTTAGGAAAATACCAAGAAGTCAAAAAAGTGCCTCTACTCTCAGCCTCCAAATGCACCTTCGACAGCCTTTGGAGGCGGTCGCTTTTTATCGGCAGGAACGCACGGCACCACAGTTCTTGCTCCTCCTTTCAATAAAAAAGCGTGTGAACCGCTTTTTTGCGAAGCATTCAAAAAAAGTCGGCTAAAGTCTTCCATATATATTGTTAATTTTTTTCTCTGGCACTTGTATTTTTTGCCGTTTTTTGATATGATAGTATATGTATAGTTATGCGATCTTTAAGGAGCGGTCTATGTTCATACTTTTCCCCCTTTTGCTGGGCATCGTGCAGGGACTTGCCGAGTTTCTGCCCGTCTCCTCCTCGGGACATCTGGCACTGTTTCAAAGCTTTTTCGGCAATGGTCTGGCCAAATACGACAGCATCACCGCTTTCAACGTGCTTTTGCATCTGGGCACGCTGGTTGCCGTTTTCATCGTCTACCGCAAGGATCTGGCCGCCATGCTGCCCGCACTTCTGTCCATTCCCAAAAAGCTGTGGAAGCACAAAACGGGCATCCGCCTGTCCCATCTGAATTACGACGAAAGAATGGTCATTTCGGTGGTCGTTGCCACCCTGCCGCTGGTTTTTTTAAAACTTTTTGACATCGTTCTTGAAAAACTCACCTCCTTTAGTCTGCTGGATGCCATGGAGCAATACATCACAAACCAACCCATCTCGGTGGGTCTGATCTTGATCTTCAACGGTCTGCTCCTCTTCTTCTCCGATCGGCTGGTGAGAAAAGAACGCCCCATTGAAGACTTTAAACCCCTCAACGCCCTTCTTGTGGGCATCTTTCAGATGTTTGCCATTCTGCCGGGACTTTCCCGCAGCGGCTCCACCATCACCGGCGGCAGATTAAACGGTCTTGATCGTCCCTCCGCCGTCCGCTTCTCCTTCCTTCTGTCCATCCCCGCCATTCTCGGCTCCTGCGTCACCGAGCTGCCCGAACTGTTTTCGGACAGTAGCCTGCGGGTTGGCGATTGGCTGATCTTCTTGGCCGCCACGGCGGTGGCCTGCCTTGTGGGTCTTGCCAGTATGAAGCTTCTTGACTACATTGCAAAGAAATCCTCCTTCAAGCCCTTCTCCTATTATTGCTTTGCGGTAGGTACGCTTGCCGTGATCGGAGGAGTTTTGCTCTTGGTGCTTTAAGCCACCGAGAGACCGTCTTGCGGGCCTTGCCCCTCGTTTAAAAGAAAGGACTTTTATGGCTACCAGAAAAAACAATTCCACAGGCACAAGTAACCGATCCCGCGGCACCTCCAAGGGCAGAGCAAGCGGCAAAAGAGCCTCTCAAACCACCCTGTTTGACAAAAACGATCGAAGGACGAGTATTCTTCTGTCGATCATTTCCTATGCCGTCGGAGTTTGCGCCATTCTGCTTTTGGTGCTGTTTATTGCCCGTATGGCAGGAAGCGATCCTTGGTTTGGCGTGATCTGCGATGTCCTTTACGGCTTCTTATCCTATGCCGCACTGACCGTGCCCGTGATGATGATCTATTCTGCCTTCTTCCTGCCCCGTGTGATCAGGAAAAAAACCCATATCTGGAATCTGATCCTTGCCGTTTGGCTTTGCATGACCCTTTCGGTCACCGTGGGCTTGATCCACGGCATCCCCGAGGATCTTTCGCTCTCCGCAGTCTATCAGGCGGGCGTATCCCACAGCGGCGGCGGCATCATCGGCGGATATTTTGCGTGGCTTGCGGTAAAGGCACTGAGCCTGCCCGGTGCGTGGATCCTGACGCTGGCACTGATCGTTGCGCAGATCATCTTTTTGATCGGCCTGACGCTGGACGATGCATGGGCCTTCCTAAAGCGTCTTTTCTCTGCCCTTCGACAGACCCTTCTTGAAAAGCTGACCGCCCTGAAGCAGCGCCGCAAAGAAAAGAAGGAGCGCCGTTCGGAAGAGCAAAACGAGGAGGACGAAGAGGATGAGGAGTTCGTTCCGCCTCTGCCTCCCGAAAAGGGCACAAAATACTACAACAAGCCCCATCAGGACGAAAATCCATATGCCGATGATCTCCCCAAAAAGAGCGGCACCCTGCCCTCCGAGCAGATCTCGCCCCTGCCCGAGCCCGAGGTGATCGCCCGACCCAAGGGTACGCCCGAGGGTTGGAACACCGGTTCTTATGAAAGAGCCGAAAAGATCCGCCCCAAAACCGAAACGGTCAGCGGCAGTGTGGATCTGGATACTATTTTTTCCGAGGAGAAGAAAAAAAGAAAGAAAAAGGAGGAGCAACCTCCCCTTATTGAAGCCATCCCCCCCGAGGAGCCCGAGGAGCTCCCCCCTGCAGAAAAGAAGAAGGACGATCCGTCAGAATACGCTCCCACTGAAAAGGGGGAAATGGCCCTGCGTCGCAGTCAACTCATCTCTGCAGTCGCTCCCGGAAAGGACGAGCCCGAGGAGCCGCCCAAGGCCTATCTCTTCCCTCCCGTCTCCCTGTTAAAGTCTCTGCCTCCCGAGCATGACGAGGATGCCAAGGAGGAGCTGGCGACCAATGCTCGCCGTCTTGTGGAAACACTGCGCTCCTTCAAGGTACGCACCAAGATCCTTGACATCTCCAGAGGACCCACCATCACCCGTTATGAGCTGCAGCCCGAGGAGGGCGTGCGCGTCAGAGCCATTGCCAATCTGGTGGACGATATTTCGCTGAATCTTGCCTCCTCAGGTGTCCGTATCGAAGCACCCATTCCCGGCAAGGCCGCCGTGGGCGTGGAGGTCCCCAACAAGGTCAGAGAGACCGTCTATCTGCGCACGCTGATCGACGACAAGCGCTTTGCGGGCGCTTCTGCCAAGCTGACTGCCGCCATCGGAGTGGACGTGGGCGGTGCGCCCGTCTATGTGGATCTTGCCAAGATGCCCCACCTGCTCATTGCAGGTACCACCGGCTCGGGTAAGTCGGTGTGCCTGAACTGTCTGATCCTGTCCATGCTCTATAAGGCCTCACCGGATGAGGTGAAAATGATCATGATCGACCCCAAAAAGGTGGAATTCAATGTCTACAACGGCCTTCCCCATCTGATCATCCCCGTGGTAAGCAACACCAAAAAGGCGGCAGGCGCCCTTTCTTGGGCGGTGTCCGAAATGGAGCGTCGCTACGAGCTGATCGAAACGGTAGGTGTGCGAGACATCAAGAGCTACAACAAGATCACCAAAAATGATCCCGAAAAAGAATATATGCCTCAGCTTGTGATCATCATCGACGAGCTGGCAGACCTGATGATGACCGCCCCCGGGGAGGTGGAAGAAAGCATCTGCCGCATTGCCCAAAAGGGCCGTGCCTGCGGAATGCACCTGATCATTGGCACCCAGCGTCCCTCTGTAGACGTCATCACGGGTCTGATCAAGGCAAACGTCCCCTCAAGAGTGGCCTTTACCGTATCAAGCCAGGTAGACTCCCGTACCATCATCGACATCGCAGGTGCCGAAAAGCTGATCGGACGGGGCGATATGCTCTTTGCCCCCATCGGTGCCATGAAGCCGGTGCGCCTGCAGGGTGCCTTCGTTTCCGACGAAGAGGTGGAGAGCGTGACACAGTTCATCATCAACAACAGCGCAGAAGCGGTCTATGATGCACAGGTCATGAAGGACATCGAAAAGGAAGCCGCTCTCTGCGGCTCCAAAAAGAGCAAATCCTCTGCCGCAGAATCCCTCTCCGAGGAGGAGGGCGGTGCAGAGGCCGATCCCATGCTGAAGGCCGCCATCGATCTGGCAGTGGAATCGGGCAAGATCTCCACCTCGCTCATTCAAAGACGGCTGTCGTTAGGTTACGGCAGAGCGGCAAAGCTGATCGACCAAATGGAAAAGAGGGGCATCGTCAGCCCGCCCGAGGGACAAAAGCCCCGTACCGTCCTGATCTCCGCCGCAGAATGGCAGGAGATCTGTATGCAGCAGGAGGACGGAGAAAGCGAGGGCTGATCTTCGCAGACGCACATCCATTGAATTTTTGAAATCGTGAACGCAAAGAAAGGGAAATCATGAGTAAATTCATCGTCATTGACGGTCTTGACGGCTCGGGCAAGGGCAGTATCACCCGAATGCTCCGTGACCACCTGACAAAAAAGGGGATCGAAAACGATCTGATCTCCTTCCCCATGTATGATTTGGACAGCTCCGTCCCCGTTAAGCTCTATCTTTCCGGGGCAATGGGCAACGATCCCGAAAAAACCGGCGGCTACGCCGCATCCACCCTTTTTGCCACCGACAGATATGTCTCCTACCGCACCTATTGGCACACCCTTTACGAAAAAGAGGGCTCGGTGCTGATCGCTGACCGCTACACCACGGCCAATGCGGTACACCAGCTCACCAAGCTTCCAAAGGAGCAATGGGACGACTTTCTCTTTTGGCTCTTCGATTTCGAATATAACAAGCTGGGTCTGCCCACTCCCGATCACGTCTTTTATCTGGAAATGCCCCCCCATCTCTGCCGCAAAATGATCGCCAAACGGGCAGCGCAGACGGGGCGCACCATTGACATTCACGAAAAGGATCCGTCCCACTTGGACAAGGCCTATGAGGCCGCCCTTTATGCGGGCGAAAAGCTCCATTGGACAAGACTGAAAAGCTTCGAGGGCGACGACGTCCGACCGCTGGACAGCATCCTTGAGGAGCTGTTGACCCATCTGGCTCTTTGATCCGCCACCTAAAATTCTTCTCCCTTTGAAAGGAGGGCCGTGTATGCCTTATTCATCCCACAACGAACCGACCGTTTTTGCGCCTCAGACCGCACAAAAGGGGGCAGAATCTCCCGTATCCTACCGTTTCCCCGCCCTTGAGCTTCTTGAATGCTCCCCCTCGGAAAAGACGGTGCAGGATGATTCCACAACACAAAAGACCATTTTGGAGGTTCTTGAAAACGCAGGACTCAAGGCTGAGATTCAAACCGTCCACCAAGGCGCCTCCGTCTGTCGCTATGATCTGGCAGTGACGGGCAAGGTTACCATGCGCCGTTTGGAAGCCATTGAGGACGAGCTGTTCTTTCGCTTTATGTCCCAAGGCAAGATCCGCCTCACCTTCGACCCCTCAAGCGCTGCACAGCTGCGCATTGAGCTGCCCAAGGAGAAGAGATCTGTCCTTTCTTTGAGAGGACTCCTTGAAGAGGAGGCTTGGAATACTGCCACCTCTGCACTGACCGTTGCTCTCGGCAGAGATCTTGACGGCGCTCCTGTTTTGGCCGATCTGTCAAAACTGCCCCATCTGCTCATCGCAGGCTGTGCCGGCTCGGGCAGAACGGTGATGATGGACAGCCTCCTTCTTTCGTTGCTTTACCGCAACACCCCCGAGCAGCTGCGCCTGCTGCTCATCGATCCCACTCAGGTGGAATTTGCCTCCTACAACAACCTTCCACACCTGCTTCTGCCGGTCATTCATCAATGCAAGCAGGCGGTGGCGGCACTGAATTGGGTCGTTGCCGAAATGGATCGCCGCTATGCCTTGCTCGCCTCTGTCGGCGCACGAGATCTGAAGGGCTACAACCGTTTGGTCAACGACCACCCCCCTGCTCAGGCACTTGCTCCCATCGTGATCGCCATAAACGAGTTGGACGATCTGATGCTCGTTGCATTCCGTGAAACCGAGGATGTGCTTTGCCGCATTGCTCAAAAGGGGCGTGCAGCCGGCATCCATCTGGTGCTTTCGGTACAAAACACGCAAAAAAAGGTGTTCACACCCCTCCTCAAGGCAAACATTCCCTCCAGGCTTTCTTTAAAATTGATCACCATGGCAGACTCCAAAACGGTGCTTGACTGCACCGGTGCGGAGGGACTTCTTGACAAAGGAGATGCCCTTTATCTGCCCGTGGGCGCAATGACGCCCCTGCGCTTACAAGGCGCATACATTTCCTATGAAGAGGTGCAACGGGTGACCGACTTCCTCCGTCAGGCCAACGGCCCCAAGGATTGCTTTGATGAAGTGCTTCTCACAGCCCTTCGGCAGGAGGCTGCAAAAAAGACACCCAAAAGCAAAACGAACCTCCCTTCCCCCACAGAAGAACAGGAGGGGGAGGATCCTCTTCTGAATGAAGCCATTGAGCTTGCCATCGCAAACGGCAGCATATCCACCTCCATCCTCCAAAGACGGCTGACCGTCGGCTACGGCAGAGCCGCCAAGCTCATCGACCGCATGGAGCAGATGGGCATCATCGGCCCGCCCGAGGGGCAAAAGCCTCGTACCGTCCTGATCGATGCCGAAAAGTGGGCGAAAACAGGCAAAAATAACCTTTAAAACAGTCGATGCACCGCCCGATAAAAACGAATGAAGGAAGAATTTGATATGATCTATCTGTTTTTAGCACCCGGATTTGAAGAGACCGAAGCCATCTGCCCCCTTGACCTGATGAAAAGAGGGGGGCTGGATGTAAAGACCGTTGCCGTCGGCGACACGCTGACCGTCACCTCCACCCGCGGCATCACCGTGACGGCTGACCTGCTTTTAAAGGATCTGCCCGAGGATGCCCCCGAGGGAGTGATCCTGCCCGGCGGAATGCCCGGAGCAGACAACTTGAATATTCCTCAGGTACACAAGCACCTTCACGCCTGCCATCAAAAGGGCGGCTTGGTGGCAGCGATCTGTGCCGCTCCCTACGTTTTGGGAGAGCAGGGTCTGCTTCAAGGCAAAAGAGCCGTGTGCTATCCCGGATTTGAAGATCGGTTGCTCGGCGCAACGGTGGAAAACGCCCCCACCGTCAAGGACGGCACTCTGCTCACCGCTGTGGGCATGGGCGCCTCGGTGGCATTCGGACTGCAGATCGTTGCCCACTTTAAAGGCGAGCAAGAGGCAGAGCGCATTGCCAAAGCCATCTTCGCTCCGATCTGATCATCTGCTTATCCGCCAAAACGTTTAAAAAGAAAGGAGAACGCCCCATGCACTCTGCAAGAGACGAAAAAAAGGAGTTACGCAAGCACTGCTCGCTGATCCGAGACGGCATTGAGGCACGAGAAAAGATCGACGCAGACCGTCGGATCCTGCAACGGCTGACCTCACTGACCAGCTACAGATTTGCCTCGCTGATCCTGCTCTACGCCCCGATCAAAAGCGAAATAGACGTATGGCCCCTTTTAGAAAGCGCCCTGCACGGGGGAAAACAGGTCGCACTTCCTCTGTGCGAGGAGCAGCCCGGGGTGATGTCCTTTCGTCTTGTCACAAAAAAAGAGGATCTGACAGTCGGTGCCTTCGGCGTGATGGAGCCGTCAAAAAATGCGCCCATCGTGGGCAAGGAGCTTCTGCGCAAAAAAGATGCTCTGCTGGTCGTGCCGGCGCTCGCCTTTGACAAGCACGGCTACCGTCTGGGCTACGGAAAGGGTTATTATGACCGTTTTCTCTCGGAATTCGGCGGCACCTCCGTGGGACTCGTCTACAGACGCTTGCTCTTTGATCGGGTACCAAAGGGATACTATGACCGCAAGGTAGACCTGCTGGTCAGCGAAAGCGGGGTGCTTATTCCTCATGATTGAAAAGCTGAAAAAAGAAAGCTTCACCGCCCCTCTTCTGGTGCTTGCCGTAGCATTACTTTCCGTCCTTGTCGGGAGCATCCCCGTTATGGATGCCATCCAAAGCAAAGAAGAGCTCTTCTTGACCTCGGTGATCTTGGAGCTGCTCATCTTCGTTTTACCCGGTGTTTTTTACGCAAAATGCAAAAAAAGAGGCTATACCTCCCAGCTCCAGCTGATCTCCTTCGGATTCTCAAAGCTTCCCTTGGTGGTGCTGATGTCGCTGGTCATGGCAATGGGTGCCATTTTGATGAGTCTGATATACACCCACTTTGGGCTGTCCTTTGACAGCTCCACCTCCTTTTTGCAGGAGGCCGTTGCACTTTCCGGTGAAGCGTATTTTGAAAGCGAGAAGGATGTGGTCTATCTTGCCCTCGTCCTTGCCGTGGTGCCTGCCTTTGCGGAAGAATTCTTTTTCAGAGGCATTCTTTTAAAGGAATACAGCCGCTACGGTATGTTCCCCTCTATCTTGGTCTGCGCCCTCTTTTTTGCCATGCTTCACTTTGACCTGACCCTCTTCCCCGTCTATTTTTTGGCAGGCATGGCCTTGGGGTACACGGCTTACGCTACCCGTTCGGCCTTTGCCGCCGGTGCGGTACACGCCATCTTCAACCTGTTCTCTCTTTTCGTTTCTCCCTTGGTCTCCAATTTTATCTCCTTGGAAAGCGGAAAGATCGCCGTCTTTTATGTAGTCACCGTGCTGTTTCTGCTTTTGCTGATGCTGGCATTCGGTGAGGGCGAACGGCTTTTTGCCGGCTACAGCGTGTCGGGCATCTCCTCCCCCCGAAGGGTGCAAAAGCGCTTTGCCGCCCTGCCCCCCTCCTTTGAGATGCTCTCTCCCACATTTTTGATCTGCGTGCTGCTCTTCGTGCTCGTCGCACTGAAGATCCTGCCCGTCTGATCCTCCAAAAACGCAAAATCTCGGTGTCCGCACCGTTTCAATCGTCATTCAACTGTTTGTTGAGAAAGGATGGTATATCGGTGAATCCCAATTCCAATCCCGAAAAGAAGCCCGTAAACGGCATTGAAAACCAGACCGATGAGGGTATCACAGAAGGAAAGAAAGCCGACTCTTCCAAAAAAGCAGAAAAAAAGAAGCAAAAAAAGAAAGCGCCCTCCAAAAAAAGTGCAGATGCCGCTTCCTTCCCCAAGGATAGCTGCCCCACCGCCATTGTGAATCGATCCGAAATGCTGAAGAGCGGCAAGGGCGACCGCACTGCCACGCGCATCTCCGATCCCATTGCGGTAGACAAAAGGCCTGCAGAAAAAAAGAAGTCCGCTCCGAAAAGAAAGACGAAGATCAAGCGCATCCGCCCCAACAGCAGCGTTGCCGCCTTCATTTTCACCGTCTTCTATCTCATCGTGGTGCTTGTTTTTTCGGTGGCGCTGAGTGTTTTTGCCATCAAGGTGGCAAACGAGGCCTTCGCCTTCAAAAAGGAGGGGGTTCCCGTGGACATTGTTTTAACAGGAGACTATATCAACGTGGATTCGCTGGCTGAGCAGCTCTACGACCAGCACATCATTCGCTTCCCCGACATCTTCAAGATCTATGCCGAGCTCAGGCACAAGGACGGAAGCGAATTCGTGGCGGGTCGCTATAAGGACGTTCCTCCAAATCTCGGCTATGATGCCCTGCTCGCCCTCTTCCTGCCCGAAGCCAAGGGCAGACAAGAGATCACCGTGGTCATTCCCGAGGGATACACGGTGGACGACATCATTGATCTGTTCGTCTCCAAAAACATCGGTACCAAGGAAGCCTTTGTGGAGGTGATCAACACCTACGAGTTTGATACCGAGCGCTACTGGTTCCTTCAGGACGTTCCCCTCCTCACCGA
>JAGBIB010000202.1 GCA_017935195.1 Clostridia bacterium | reverse complement strand
TTTCGTGGATGAGGCGCACCGTTTGCTCCATTGCGGGCACGGTGGTGGTCATCAGGGCGCTGAGTCCCACCAGAGGTGCCTTTACTTCAAGGGTCTTTTCAAGAACCTCATCGGGAGGAACATCCTTTCCAAGATCATAAACGGCAAAGCCGTAGTTTTCAAGAAGGAGTCTGACGATATTCTTGCCGATATCGTGGATGTCGCCCTTCACGGTGGCAATCACCACGGTGCATTTGTCCCCTGCTCCTGCGGGAATGCGCTTCTTGATCTTGTCAAAGCAGACACCCGCCGTTTCGGCGCTGATGAGAAGTCCGGGCAGATAGATCTTCTTTTCTTCATACCCCTTGCCCACACGGTCAAGAGCGGGTACGATCCGCTTTTCGATGATCGCAAGGGGATCTTCCTCCTCCAAAAGCCGCAAAGTCAGCCGTGCCGCCTCCTCCTTTAACCCCTTTTCAATGGCTCTGCCAAGGGGACAGCCGCCGTTCGTCCATTCCTCTCCCTGCACCGCAGTGGGGGCGGCAGAGACGGAGGCGGCAGTAGGACGGCTTTCTGCGTAGGAGATATAGGAAACACACTGACGATCCCGACCCGAAAGGGCGTTATAGGCGCGGTAGGCATCCATCATCGACGAAGAATAGGGGTTCATAATGGCGGCAGACAGACCCTTTTCCATGGCAAGAGTGAAGAAGGCGCTGTTGATCAGATCTCTTGCGGGTAGTCCGAAGGAGACGTTTGACACCCCAAGGGAGGTGCGCAGTCCCCTCTTTGTTAACAGTTCCACCGCCTTCAGCGTTTCCTTGGCGGCGTTTTCATGGGTGCTGACCGTCAACGCCAGAGGGTCGAAGATCAGATCTCTTGCACAAAGACCGTATTCCTCCGCCCTTTTTAGGATCTTCAGGGCGATCTTCACCCGTCCCTCGGCGGTTTCGGGGATGCCCTCCTCGTCAAGGGTGAGGGCGACCACCAGCCCACCGTACTTTTTCACAAGCGGAAAAACGGCATCCATGCTTTCCTTCTTGCCGTTTACCGAGTTGACCATCGCCTTGCCGTTATAGCAGCGCAACGCCCCTTCCATCGCCACGGGATCTGCGGTGTCAATCTGCAGGGGCAGGTCGGTCACGCTCTGGATGGACTCCACCGCCTGCCGAAGCACCTTCGGCTCGTCGATCTCGGGCAGACCCACGTTCACGTCAAGAGCGTGTACCCCCTGCTCCTCCTGCGCCACCGCTTCCTTTAAGATGTAGTCCATATCCCCTGCCCGAAGCGCCTCCTTGAAGCGCTTTTTGCCGGTGGGATTGATCCGCTCACCGATAAGGAGGGTATCCCCCTCAAAAAGCAGAGCGTGGGTGTAGGAGGAGATGGCAACCTGCTCCTTCCTTGTAAGGGGAACGGGAGAAACGCCCTCCAAACGCTCTCTTAAGGCTTTGACGTAGGCAGGCGTGGTGCCGCAGCATCCTCCCGCAAGCCGCACACCCTTCTTTACAAGAGCGGCAACCGAGCAGGCAAAGTCTTCGGGGGTCAGATCGTAGACGGTCTTGCCCTCTTCCACGTGAGGAAGCCCGGCGTTGGGCTTGCAAAGCACCGGCAGGGAGGCATATTTCAAATAGTCCTCCACCACGGGAGCAAGAGCATCGGGGCCAAGAGAGCAGTTGACACCGATGGCATCGGCACCCATTCCCTCAAGCAGGCTGACCATTGCCAAAGGATCGGCACCCGTCATCAGCTTGCCGTCCTCTCCGTAGGCGTTTGATACGAAAACGGGCAGAGCGCAGGCCTCCTTTGCCCCAAGCAACGCCGCCTTGGTCTCATAGCTGTCGTTCATCGTTTCGATGAAGATCACCTCCGCCCCGTGCTTGGCGCCCAGACGGCAGACGGTAGAAAAGTGCGCAACCGCCTGCTCAAATTCCAGATCGCCGTAGGGCTTGAGCATTCTGCCAAGCGGCCCCACGTCAAGAGCGATCCACTTGGGCTGAAGGGTGGCACTCTCCTCCTTTGCCCTGCGGGCATTTTGCAAGGCGGCGGCGATCAGCTCCTCCAGCTCTTTTTCATCGAATTTCAGCGGATTTGCTCCGAAGGTGTTGGCGCAAAGAAGGTTGGTGCCCGCCTCAAAATATTCTTTTTGGATCTCCACGATCACCTGCGCATGGCTGATATTCCACCGCTCGGGAAGATCACCGGGGGCAAGCCCCCGAGCCTGCAGTAAGCTTCCCATCCCACCGTCAAGAAGCAGCAGATGGTCTCGCATATAGTCCAGAATGTTCATTTTGTTCTCCGATAATTTATAGATTTAGTAAGGAAGGGGCATTCCGCATTCCGCACTTTTTGCGCAAGCTTCACCGTGTGAAACTTGCAGAATTCAAAATCTATGATTTTGAACGCAAGCCGATGATCGCCGTCACCGATTTGGAGGGCGACATCAGAAGGCTTTCGTTTAAGGTCACCCCCAGATGCCTTTCGGGCATCAGCGCGGCAAAGACCTCCCTTTGAAGAGATAGGGGCAGATCACCGTATCCGGGGCTGAAGCGGGGAGTCAGCCCAAAGCCCTTTTGACCGTAATCCTTTGCCATATCGGCACAAAACAGATCGCAAAGAGCCTCCACCCGCTCACTGCCCGCCGCCTGAAAAAGAAGCGTCTTGTAGGGAGAGAGGCGCATATGCCGCAGGATCATCCGATCGGGCGCCTGCCCCACCGTGGCGGCAAAAAGCAGGATGCGCTCACAGCCGTCAAGCATCTTTTTTAAATCGGCAGAGGTGGTTTGGGCAAAGGAAAGATCAAGAAGCTCCCCCTTTTTTTGCAAAGCAAGCTCTGTATAGCACACCCGATAGCAAAGCCCTCCTAAAAGACCGGCGTAGCACTCTTCAAGGGCGCTTTCAAGGGCGGCATCCCCCCTTTTTCCGCCCGCATAGCGGCAAGCCTCGCCATAGTTGACGGCGGGCGCAGGGTAGCTTTTTACCAATACGCCGTTCATACTTTTCCGATGATGTGGGAAAGATTTTCGGTGATCTTCTTTGCCACATCGGGCTTGTTCATCGAATAAACGTGAACATTTGTGATGCCGTTGGCGTAAAGATCGATGATCTGATCGGTGGCGTAGGCAATGCCCGCCTGCTTCATCGCCTCGGGGTCACTGCCAAACTTGTCAACAAGGCTCTTGAAGCGCTGGGGCATAAAGGAGCCCGACAGCTTCAGCGCCCGCTCCACCTGATTGGCGTTGGTAATGGGCATCACACCCGGGATAACGGGCACGGTGATGCCCGCCTCGCGGATCTTGTAAAGGAAATTGTATAGCAGATTGTTGTCAAAAAACATCTGGGTGGTCAGGAAGGAACAGCCCGCATCCACCTTTTGCTTCAGATAGGCGATGTCCTCCTTCCTGTTTGCGCTTTCGGGATGGATCTCGGGATAGCAAGCTCCGCCAATGCAAAAATCGGGGCATTGCTCCTTTAATTCTCTCACCAGATCCACCGCATGGCGGTAGCACCAGCCCTCCGCGGCACGCTGATCCACCCCCTCGGGAATATCTCCCCGCAGAGCCATCACGTTTTCGATCCCCGCCTCCTTCATGGCGCGGATCTTGCCTCTTACCCCGTCCTTTGTGGAGGCAACGCAGGTCAGATGGGCAAGGGTGGGCACGCCGTGGCGCTCCTTGATGCTCTTGGCGATCTCCAGGGTGTAGCGCCCCGTACCACCGCCCGCACCGTAGGTCACGCTCATAAAGGAGGGAGAGATCTCGGCAATCTGCTCCACCGCCTCCCTCACGCTCTCAAAACCGCTGTCGCTCTTAGGCGGGAAGACCTCAAAGGACAGCGACATCCTTTTGCTTTCAAGAATTTCACTCAGCTTCATAAAATACTTTTCTTTCTGTAAATTCATTCTTTTGACCGTATCATTATACTCCCTTCCCACCCTCTTTGTCAAGAAAAAAGAGCCGATGCCCTCCCTCATTTTTGAAAGCGAATAGCACAAAATACAATTGTTTTATAAAAATATTGTAAATAATGCGATTTTTGACGAAAATCACCGATGACAACGTCCCTTTTTCGTGGTATACTGTGTACACAAAAAAGCGCAAAGAAAGGAGCCTACCATGAAAAAGGAATCCACAGCGACCCACGCCGCGCCCTCTTACCAAAGCCCTCTTACCAAAAAGGATCGGGAGACCCTCTCCTATATCCGCACCCACCTCACCGAGCCCCTGGATCTTTCGGGTCTGTGCGCCGCCCTCGGTGTCAACCGCACCACCCTTGCCCTGTCGGTGCGCAAGCAAACCGGTCTTGCCCCCATGCAGTACGTGCGCAAGGAGCGGCTGAAGCTGGCGGCAGAGGCGCTGATCCTTGAACAAAAAAACGTGGGGGAGATCGCTCTTTCCTGCGGCTTTGAGGACGAAAATTATTTCATTCGCGCATTCAAAAGGGAATACGGGCAAACGCCCCTGCAATACCGCCTCTCCCCCGGAGAACAGCACCCCGATCCTCAAAAACAACAGCCCCTGACCCCCGCTCTCTTTGCCGACTACGTCAAAAAAGGGCTCGGCAGAGCCATCCTGCTCTTAAGACAGCAGCAGGACAAGGAGCCCTTTAAAAAGCCCTTCCTTGACCACGTTTTCACCTCCGGAGAGATTTTGGGGATCTACGAGCGGGATCTGCTTGACTGCTTTGAGGACAGAAAGGAGCTGCGCACACTGATCGGGCAGACCCTCCTTGACTCGCTGAAAAAGGACTGCAGCAAGCGGAGCGTGAGCATCCCACTTTTGCATCTTTTGGGCTTTCGCGAGGAGGTCAGAGAGATCGTGGAGCAGTATTATACCCACGCCCACGGCGCACTGACCGAAGCACTTGAAAAAGGGCAGTTCTCCTTTGAAAACGAAACGAAGGACGCCCCCTCCCCCGCAACGCTCTATATGAGAGCCGCAGGAATACTCGGCCGCTTTGTAAAGCCCGGACAGCGGCGGATGAGAGCGGTGCTTTCGGACATTGCCGATTTCTTTGACTACTGTGAGAAGCCGCCCATCCCCTGCGAGCAAAATCCCCTCTATATGATCTACGACGGTATGGGCAGAGAGGCGTTTCTTGACGTCTTTGAGGAGATCTGCAAAAGCCACCGCAACGGCGCTCTGTTAAAAAAAGAGTACGATCTGATCAAAGCCGCTCCCCCTCTGCCCGACGGCAAAGCGCTTTTGGCAGAACAGATCGTGCAGGCGGTCCACTCCTCCTTTGTGGGCGGCGGCTTCCTTTTTGAGCCTGCCTTCACCCTTTCTCTCGGTCTTACGCCGCAGCAAGAGCTGCAACGGGCGACAAGAGCCCTCCTTCTTGAAAACGATCCCACTTCTCTTGCCGTATTCTTCTCCCTCTGCTGTGAAGAGGACCGTGACCCCCGCTTTCCCCGCCCGCCCCTTCCTTTGCCCGTAGGGGAGCTGATCGCCCTTTTTGACCGGTATTATGCCAAAAGCGAAGAGCAAGGCCTTGACAAGGCTCAGGCAAGATGGTATCGTTTAACGTGGATAAGCATCCTGCGCATACTGCAACATGAAAAGCACGCCGAGCTGGCACCCCTTGCCCAAAGGCTTTTACAAAGCGAAGACCACACCCTGTTTTGCTATGGCTTGATCCTACTTGCGCGCAACTATCGGCTCTGCCACGAGCAGATCCTGCGAGGCGCATTAAATAAAGAGCTTGCTTCCCCCAAAAAGAGCATTCACGGCGTCTACGCCCTGATCATCCTTGCCAAAAAGGGCGAAAAAAACGCCCCCTACGATCTGCTCCCCCTTTATTTTGAGAAAGAAAAGGACAAATGGGATCGCCTGCTGATCGCCAAGGCGCTTTTCAAAACGGGAGAAATGACCGAGGAGTTGCGGCAAGAATGTATGCTCGACCGCCTGTCCGCCACAAGAGAGCTTGCCTGCAGGATCGACCCGAACGTCAGCTTTGCCGAGCTGGAGCGGACGATGCGCCTTTAAAGCGGTCAATGAGCAGTAAAAATGCAAGACGTAAAAAGCAAACGACAAAAGTGCGCCCTCCGATCATCGGAGGGCGCACACGTTCATTCGACTTATTTGATCTGATCGTAGTCGCTCTTTTCTTTAAAGCCCATACCCAAAACCTCTCTGGCATCACCGATGACCATAAAGCAGGAGGGATCGATCTTTCTCACGGCATTGGCAAGCTTCGGCAGCTCCTTGGGCGAAACAAGGCACATCAACATCAGTCCGTCCTTGCCCGTGTACATTCCCGTGCAGTGCACGCCCGTAACTCCTCTTTCAAACTTTTCCATGATCATCGCCGCAATCTCCTCGTTCTTGGGCGAAAGGATCTGCACCGACTTGGCGGCGTCTCCCAAAAGCACCACCCAATCGGTGATCTTGGAGGAGATATACATGGCAATCACCGAATAGATGGTGACCGAAACGCTCTTGAAGACGATGCCCGACAAAAGGATCACGGCACAGTCCATCACCAAGATCAGGTTGGCAATGGAAACGTGAGGTAAAAAGCGCTTGATCATCAGGGCGGCGAAGTCCGAGCCGCCCGTGGAGCCGTCCCGTCTGACCACCAGTCCCACACCCAGACCCACCAGCACCCCGCCCACCACGGTGGCAAGGATCTTGTCCTCGGTATACTTGGGCAAAAAGTCGGAAAGCCACAAAAACATCGACAAAAAGAGGATCCCCGCTGTGGTCTTCATCACGGCATATTTCCCCAAAAAGCGGAAGCCCAGCAAAAAGAGCAGGACGTTTGCCGCCAGGTTGGTGATCCACAGATCCACTCCGAATAGGTGAAGCAGGATGGTACCCACCGAGGAAATACCACCCGAGGAGATCATATTGGGTGCCAAAAACAGGTTGATGCCTGCCGCTAACACAGCGCACCCCACGAAAATGAACAGAAAATCCAGAATATAGGGCGTTGCTTTGGAAATGCCCTTCTTTTTATTGCTCATAGCGCTCCTTTCAAGCCTGCTCCATCAGCAGGGCAATGCGGGCGGCACTTTCCTTTAAGCGCACCATGCCCGAAAAGATCTCTTCCTCTGTATATTTGTTCAGATAGGAATCTGCCTCCAGCGTCAGATACCCCCGATACTCTGCCTCTTTCAAAGCCGCCGCCACCGCCCCGAAGTCGATATCCATGGAAAAGGGGATCTGATGAGAATCGTGTAGTCTGTCGTTATCGTGGATGTGAAGCGCCTGCAGACGGCTTCCAAGGGCACGAATCATATGAGGCGCACCCTCCCCCGAGCCTCTCATTTCAGCATGGCCAATGTCAAGACAGGCCACCAGATACTCATCGTTTACCGCATTCAGATGGGCAAGGAAGCTTTCTGAAGTGGCGCAGGCGGCAAAAGAGGAGCATCCCGCCTTTGAATCCCAGTTCCACATATTTTCAGCGGCAAGCTTCACCCCATGCTCCTTAGCAAAGGGAAGCAGCTCAAAATAAAACTCAGCGTTTTCCTCGGGGCTTTTGTTGTTGTCGGGATGGACGATGCAGATCTGCCCGCCCGCCTCTGCGGTGCATTCAATGGCTCTTTTCAAATAGGAGCGGATCTCCTTGCAGCAGACGGGAAAGGGGGCGTGGGATTGGTTGCAGTGAATACCGCACTCTTCCCCGATATGCCGCAGATTGCGCACGAAGGCAAGGTAGTTGCTTTTTGCAAAGGGGTGTTCGCTTTCGTAAAATCGGCCCTTTGCCCAATCGTATCCGCACATGGAAAACATGGACAGATCGTAGGCATCAAAGCCCGCCTTGGCGTATAGCTCCACCGCCTTTTCTTCACCGATCCTCGTTGCGGCGGAATGGATCTCGGTAGATATCTTGTGCATCCTTCGTCCTCCTGTTCTTTCTTTTCTTAATTTCCTCTGCCAAGGGCATAGGAAATCCTTTTGTTTCTTCCCGTGGGCTGATAAAGCTGCATTTTGTTTTGCATAAATGCCAACAGCACCATTTCTATATCGTTATTTCCAATGGGTGCGTGGTGATCGCACATCACCAGATTATACTGTTTTCCTTCAATGTGATAGCAATCAAGCTCGGGATAGCATCCTTCCTCCACTCCGCCAAGACCGTCCACCTGCCCTTCGTAAAGATCGCCCAGCCCCAGAACGTGGCCAAACTCGTGCCCGGTCACCGCCTCAAGCTCCAAGAGGTCGTCAAATCTGCCTCCTCGGCTTTGCAGGAAGATCATCTTGCTTCCCTTAGCAGACCAGAAGCCGCCCGCACCCGCAAAGGAACGGCGGTGATAGAGGATGCTTTCAAGACGTCTTTTTTTCTTGCCCGCAGGCATTTTCTTCACGATGGCACCAAGACTTCCGTAAAGCTCGCCCGAAAGGGGCATCACCCTCAGCCGCGCTCTCCTGCCGCCCTCCTCGCTGATCTTCACTTTCACCTGCAGAGGCTGACCGCCAAACACACGGTATTCGCCCTGCCAAGCTCTGATGCCCCTATATACGGCATCCTTGAAGGCCTTTTCGTTTTTCAGCTCATCGGTATAGGAAAAACGCAAAAAGACCTGCAAATGCAGGATATTTTTCCCCTTTTTCCGTTCAAGAAAGGCGTTTACGGGGTATCTTTTGCCAAGACGGTTAAGAACGATCTCCCTGCCATCAAAATCGGACAGAGGCAGATCGCCCCGCCTTTTGAGCCGCCCGAAGGCACGCTCGTAGCGCAATCTGCAAAAGCTGTCAAGAAGGGTACGCCCCTCAAGGCTTCCCTTTTTTGCCATGCGGGAAAGGATCAAGAGCGCCTGATGCTCCCCCTCCCCTTGATCTGAAAAGATCTCTCCTTCAAAATAAAGACGGGCAACAAGCAGTGATGCCTGCGGATGTCCCCGATTCGTTGCCTTTAACAGAAGGGACAGTCCTTGCGCACGCATTTCCGCAGAGGCATTCTTTTCAAAATAGAGCGCTCTGCCCTGCTCGTAAAGTGCGGCACGCTCCTCTTTTGCATTCACTTCCATCCCCCTCCCTTTTATTGTACTCCACTTTTACTCTTTGTGGGAAAACGTTTGGGGCTTTGCCCTCATCCCCATTCAGGAGACTTTTTGTAAAAAGTCCCCTGAAAGCCCTCAAAAACGTTGAAAAGCAAGGAGCTTTAACCCATTTTTCTTTAAGAGAAGGGAGGCGACACGCTTGGACAAAGAAAACGCAGTCTCTCCGTTCTTCTTTTTTATATATCGCTATACTGCAAGAAGGGTTTTAGGATGATCGCCCTTAAATGTCGTAGCAGGGATAATCGTATTCCTTGAAATCGTAGCTGTTGAGTCCCTTGCCGTGTAACTCATAGGACAACTCGTCCAGCAGATCCAGATTCTCAGGATCCTTCTCCTGAAACAGGGAGTCCTGCACGGGTGCGCCCTTTTCATCAAGCCGGGCGCGGATACCCCGGTCGTCACACTCCACAAGGCAGGGGTGGAGCTTTAGCGACATATGCTTGTAGCTTCCCTGACTCTCTTCGTAGCGCAGATACTCGGGACTGTAGCAAAAGCCCTTCACACGGGTGAAGGCATTCCACCGCCGATGCTCCAGATAGGCAAGGCGATGCAAAAGCCTCTGCGTCCCCTCCTCCTTGCCCCCTGCAAGTCCTCTGAAGCGCTCATAGCCTGCAAGCCGATCCTTCACATAAAGAGGATCATCGGTGCCCTGCACGTCAAAGATCGATTTTTCAAAATAGCCCACCGAATAGACCTTATACCCCAAATGCATCACGCGGGCGATGCTTGCCCAATACTTGTAATCGTCCTTCATGCGATTTTTCAAGCCCTTGTCCACCGCCTTCTGCTCCGCCTTGCGGATCTCATAGGAGGCAGAGACTCTGTCGGCAGCATCCAGTCTGCGACTCATGAAGACGTTTTCTCTGCTGTACACCTCCTCAAGACTGCCCACCGCACGCATATAGATGTCCGCACTGTCCAAAGAGCGCTGATAGCAGGAGCGATTCAGCGTGGAGGCAAGGGCGGGGTCACTGATCACATAAGCGATCATCGTTTGCCTCATTTCAGACAGAGCAAGATGGTATCTGCCCACCCTTCTGCGCAGCTTTTCGGCAAGCTCCAGATCCTCCTCATCCGATCCCAGCGCAATTACGAAATAGTCGGTATCAAGCAGGGTATCCTCGTTCTTTTCCTCGCTGACGTACCTCAAGAACTCGTCGGAGGTCACGTCGGAGCAGATGTAGCGGAAGGTGAAATAGGGATCGTTTTTGTTGCCCTTCCGATCATAACAAAGAATGGGATCGTCCTTCCTTGCTGTACGCAGGATTTCGGGGTTAAGACCGTTGATCCTGCCTCTGAAGGAGTCTTCCTCCTCCTTGGAGACCACGGTGATCTGCAGGTCGGTATCCAGCATCTGACCGAACCAATAGGCTGACAAAAAGGTCTGCGTACCGATGCTTCCCGTGCCCAGCACAGTGATCTTCAGCTCCTTTTTTCCGTCTGCCCTCAGAGGCTTGTGGATCAGCGGCTCATATAGCGGATAGTCCACCAGCAGATTGGTCACCAAATTGCGGCTGCTCTGCACGGGCACGATCAGGGGCAGATCCTCCTCCATGAAGCCGTGCTCCCTCAAGCTTTCGTGCACCTGTCCTTCCACCCGGGTATACAGATCGTTTTCCGAAAACAGATAGATCTCCGCTCCCTTCAGCACCCGACAGGTCTTCCCCTTTGAAAGATCGGCAAGAGTCTGCAGGTTTTGGATCTCCTTCTCATCGATGAGAAAATAGATGCGCTTCCCTACGGTGCTCTTGGCAATGTGAAGCAGGTCGTCCTTCACACACACTGCTCCCAGCGCCTTGGCGCCCTGAAAAAGCTCGTTGCCCTTTTCGCTATCATCGATGCAGGCATCCGTAAACACCAAAATGGGCGCATGGAAGGGCTTTCTCTTTTCGTAAGCAATACTGCGTGCAAGGGCAAGGGAGGCATCATTTAACTCGCTGAAATAGTACCGCTCCTTGAAAAACGCCAAATTCCCAAAGAAAAGCTTGATCTTCGGGAAGATCCCCGCCAAGATCTCAAAGACGATGGCTCCGCCTGCCACGGGGGCAATGCAGTAGAGCAGAATGGCAAAGCCGGAATAAAACTCGGCAAGAGCTCCGTCGGTTAAGAAGGTTACCGCCTCCTTGACTGCCAAAACGTAGCTTTCAAAGTCTTCTGCCACACCAAAGGTCAGAAGTGTTTGGATAAAGCTGTTGAAAACAGTCTCTAAAACGGTCAACTCGCCCTCCACATCGGGCGCATATATGGGATAAAGTCCTGCCACAAGGCGCATCGTCCACTCTGAAAAGAGCAGAAAGACAGAGAAAAAGATCAGTTTTTGGTTGAAGGGTCTCCACGAAGGGCGTTCACCCTTCCTGCAAAAGATCCTTTTGAAGATCCCTATCAAAAAGGGAACGAAAAAGAGTAACACCGAAAGATTTAACAGTAAAAAAAGCAAAATGGTGATCAATCTATCCATAATTTATTTTTCCTTTTCTTGAAAGGTCAGCCGAAAACTGCTTTGAAAAATGCGGTCAAAAGCGGTTAAACACCTCTTTTGACCGCACTGTTTCGGTTTTTGAAGCACTCTTAAACGGTGCTGACGGTCACCGCACTGCTGTATTGCGGCCCTCTTGCCCGTTTGTTTCCAAGGTCCTGTCAGCCGTCCTTGAGTTCCTTTACGGTATGATCCTTCACGGGCGCCTCGATGTAGGAAAACAGCTCGTCAAGATCGTCGGTCAGTCTGTAAAGATCTGCGCAGTTTTCTCTGATGAAGTTCTTCTTCATCGCCTGCTTCATCACTTCCTCCAATTCGTTATAGTAGCCCTTCACGTTATAAAGGACGATGGGCTTGTTGTGACGGCAGAGCTGCTTGGAGGTGAGGATCTCAAAATGCTCCTCGAAGGTACCGATGCCGCCGGGAGCAACGATAAAGGCGTCGGCGTTGTCTTCCATGGTCTGCTTGCGCTGACGCATGGTCTCGGTGAAGATCAGCTTGTCGCACTTATCGTAGATGGCTTCCACGCCCTCCTCCTCAAAAAACTTGGGGATCACGCCAAGCACGTAGCCGCCACCTCGATGCACGCCCCTTGCGGCGGCGCCCATCAGACCGTTTCCGCCTGCGCCAAAGACCAGGCTGTGTCCTCTTTTTGCCATTTCTTCGCCCAAAAGTTCTACCTTTTGGATGTATTCGGGATCGATGGTGGGCGAAGCCGCACCAAATACGCAAATTCTCATAACTCTCTCCTTTCAAAACGTTCTACAGTATATTCCCTGCCCCTGCTTTTGATGAAGCAGAAAGGCAGCTTCGTATAAAGTCCTTTAAAACTTGGTGTAGCAGAGCTTCTTCATCAGCTCCACGTCCAGCTCATATTCGGACATTTCCAAATTCTTTTTCAAATGCTCAAGACGGGAGGATGCCACCAGCGGCACGATGGTGGGTCTTTCGGGAAGCTTGTCCGAGTTCATCAGCCAGGCAAGCACCAGAGAAGAGGGGGCAAGCCCCAGCTCCTTGGCGGTGTCCTGCAAAAGATCCCATCTGCCGTCCTTGACATACTTGTCGGGCAGTCTCTTTTCGTCGTCATATCCGCCCGAAGCAAGGCAGGAATAGGTGACCATGGGCATATTGTTTGCCTTCAGGTAGTCCAAACGCTCCTCTGAAACGTTCAGATTCAGAGGCGTGGAGGAATCTCTGCCCGCCTTGGTGTAAAGGAAGCTGTACTGGGGCTGGTTGACGGTGAAATCGGTAAAGCCGTTTGCCTTTGCAATGTGCTTTGCCTCGCAGATCCGCCAGGTATAGTAGTTGCTCACACCCAGCGCCTTCACCTTGCCCTTTTTCACCAGCTTGTCAAAGGCTTCCATCGTCTCTTCAAGAGGGGTATTGAAATCGTCCACGTGGGCGTAGTAAAGATCCAGATAGTCGGTGTTCAGCTTGCGAAGGCTCTCGTCACACCAATATTCGATCTGACTTGCCTTGAGTCCCTGATGCTCCCCGTGGCGGTCGTAGCCCACCTTGCTTGCCAGCACGATCTTGTCTCTGCCGCCCTTTTCCTTTAACCACTTGCCGATGAGCACCTCGCTCTCATCGCCCGTGGCGCCGGGCATCCAGTGAGCGTAGTTGTTGGAGGTATCGATGAAGGTACCGCCCATATCCACGAAGAGATCAAGCTCCGCCATAGAGGTCTTCTCGTCGATCTGCGTGCCCATCATCATGGTGCCAAGGCACATATTGCTCACGTCCAGTCCCGCTCTTTCAAATCTGATCTTTTTCATTGTCCTTTTCCCTTTCCTTGATCTATCCCTTCCGTCCCTTGAAGGACGGCTCTTTTTTATTCCTGCCCCAAGGGCTTTCCTTTATTATAACACAGTTTTTTCCATCTTACAATGGGCATTTCAAAAAAACTCAACCCAACAGGACATCCGAGATCAACATCAGGCAAAAGCCTGCAAGCAATGCGTAGGTCGCCCCCCGCTGATTGCCATGGGCGTGGGTCTCGGGGATCATCTCGTCGCGGATGACGTAGAGCATCGTTCCTCCCGCAAAGGCAAGGGCAAAGGGCAGGATGGCTGAAGAAATGCTGACAGCAAAATAGCCGATGAAGGTGCCCACCACCTCGATCACACCGGTCAACGCCGCAATAAGAAAGGTCTTTTTGGGGCTGACACCTGCAGCAAGCATGGGTGCGATGATGACCATGCCCTCGGGGATGTTCTGCAAAGCAATGCCCCCTGCGATCAGCAGCGCCCCCGACAGATCACCCGTACCGAAGCCCACGCCTGCGGCAATGCCCTCGGGCAGGTTATGTATGGCAATGGCAGTAACGAACAAAAGCACCTTGGAAAGGCGTCTGTTGTCGTGCGCCTCCTGCTCAACGCCCACCATCCGATGTAAGTGCGGCACCAGCTTGTCAATGAGGTTCAAGCAAAAAGCACCCACGAAAATGCCCGCGACTGCCACGGGCAGACCCCATTTCCCGCCGTACTCAAGGGCCGGCAGGATCAGTCCCAGCACCGCGGCGGCAAGCATCACCCCTGCGGCAAAGGACAGCACCACGTCTGAAAATTTGTGGGATTGCTTCTTGAAGGCAAAGCCCACCAGCGCTCCGATCAGGGTAGCGCCTCCCACCCCAAGGGCGGTCAGTAATACGGGAAGCATCTCTCATCCCTCCTTTCAACCAAAAAGCAGAAGGGGTGTCTCCCATTTGCAATTTGAGACACCCCCACGCCGTATACCTTCTATATTACGCCATCATGATCTCGGAGATCACGTCAAGCACCTTATCGTGGCATCCGCCGCATCCGGTGGAGCAATGGGTGATGGCCTGCACCTCGCGGAACAGTCCGATCACGTCCTCAAGCTTGCTGTGTCCTTCCAGCGCATCTGCAATGTCCTTGTAGCTTACCTGCTTACAGTTGCATACGATATAATTTTCTTTCATAACGGTTCTCCTTTTTTGTTTTTTATATTAAGACACCAGCTCGTTTGCCAGCGCCTTCAGCTCTGAAATATTCTCTTCGCTTACCGCAGAGAGGATCTTCACCGTGCTTTCGGCATAAGTCAGCTCCTTGCTCTTTTCAAGCATTCCCTTCATCACCTTGGTGGCAACGGGCGCCCAGCTTCCGTTTTCAATGAAGGCAACGGTGCGCTTCTGATAGTTTCTCTCGGTGAGATGGTCGATAAAGGTGCGCATAAAGGGGAAGACATCGCCATTGTAGGTGGTGGTGGCAAGCACCAGCTTGCTGTAGCGGAAGGCATCCTCCACCGCCTCTGCCATATCGTCTCTGGCAAGGTCGGTTACTGCCACCTTGGGGCATCCGGCCTCCTTTAACATCTCGGCAAGCATCAGCGCCGCCTTCTTGGTGTTGCCGTAGACCGAGGTGTAGGCAATAAGCACGCCCTCGTCCTCGGGACGGTAGCTTGACCAGGTATCGTACAGTCCGATATAGTAAGAAAGGTTCTCTTCCAGAATGGGACCGTGCAGGGGGAGGATCTTGGCAATATCCAGCCCTGCCGCCTTCTTTAACAGCGCCTGCACCTGGGCACCGTATTTGCCCACGATACCGATATAGTATCTTCTTGCCTCGCAAGCCCAGTCCTCCTCCACGTCAAGAGCGCCGAACTTTCCAAAGGCATCTGCTGAGAAGAGAAGCTTTTCGCTCTGCTCGTAGCTGAGCACCACCTCGGGCCAATGCACCATGGGGGCGGTAACGAAGGTCAGGGTGTGCGCGCCCAAGGACAGGGTGTCGCCCTCGCCCACCACCAGGCGGCGGTCGGCAAAGTCATCCCCGAAAAAGTTTTTCATCATCACGAAGGCCTTTGCCGAGGCAACGATCTGCGCCTGCGGATACTTTTTTGCAAACGCCGCAATGCCCGCAGAGTGGTCGGGCTCCATATGATGCACGATCAGATAGTCGGGGCTCCTGCCTTCAAGCGCATTTTCAAGGTTCTCGAACCACTGCGCAAGGAAATTGCCGTCCACCGTGTCGGTCACGGCAACCTTCTCGTCAAGGATCAGATAGGAATTGTACGCCATGCCGTTTTCCACCACGTACTGTCCCTCGAACAGATCCACCTGATGGTCGTTTACTCCAATGTATTTTACACTATTCGTTATATTCATTTTCAAATCCTCATTTATACGATTCTATGTGAGTAGTATATCACAGTTTTTTCCGTTTTGCAATGACTTTTTATAGAATTTTCCCGTCGGTGGAAACGATCGCCACCTGCACGGGGATCTGCTTGCCGCTCTTTTCAAGGGCGCGCATCAGCTGATACTGCAGTCCGCCGCAGCAGGGCACCTCCATACGCAAAAGGGTCACCGAGGAAATCTCGTTGTTTTTAAAGATCTCCGCCAACTTTTCGCTGTGATCCACCGGATCAAGCTTGGGGCAGGCGATCAGGGTGATGCGCCCTGCCATAAATTCCTCGTGGGTGCGGGCGTAGGCGTAGGCGGTGCAGTCGGCGGCAAGAAGCAGGTGGGCACCGTTGAAATAGGGGGCGTTTACCGGCACGAGTCTGAGCTGGCAGGGCCACTGGGCAAGACGGCTGACCCCGTACCCTCCAAAAGCGGAAAAGGCGGAGGGACGTCCCCTTTCAATGGTTTTGGCTCTGCTTCCCGGGCATCCGCCGGAGGGGCAGACGTTCTCTTTTTGAGGCGTGCGCTCCCTTTGCTCCTTCTGCTTTTTTGCCGCAAGGACCGCCTGCTCGTTATAGGCAGGGGCTTCCCGCTCCTCGAAGGTGATGGCACCCGTGGGGCAGGCGGGCAGGCAGTCGCCCAGACCATCGCAGTAATCTTCCTTGGTCAG
>JAGBIB010000019.1 GCA_017935195.1 Clostridia bacterium | reverse complement strand
TGACCATGTTGTCTCTCAGGTTGTCAAAGCCGAACTCGTTGTTGGTGCCGTAGGTGATGTCGCAGGCATATGCCTCCTGCTTCTCCTTGCTGGTCTGTCCGTGGCAAATGAGACCCGTGGTCAAGCCAAGAAAGCCGTACACTCTGCCCATTTCCTCAAAGCCGGTACGGGCAAGGTATTCGTTGACGGTAACGATGTGTACGCCCTCGCCCGTTAAGGCGTTGAGATATGCGGGCAGAGTGGCAACCAGCGTCTTACCCTCACCCGTTTTCATCTCGGCAATTTTTCCCCGATGGAGCATGATGCCACCCAAAAGCTGCACACGGAAGGGTCTCTTACCAAGCACTCTCCAGTCGGCTTCTCTGACCAGCGCAAAGGCCTCGGGCAGAATGTCGTCAAGCGTTTCTCCCGCGGCAAGCCGCTCCTTTAATTGGGGGGTCATGGCGCGAAGCTGATCGTCGGTATAATTTTTATATTCCTCGCCCAATTCATCGATTCTTTTCACGGTGCTGTCCAGCTTTTTCAAAAGTCTGTCGCTGTAGCTGCCAAAAAGCTTGTCAAAAAGTTTCATTCGGTATATCCTTTCGTTTTGCCGCCGTGCGGCGGATTTGATCTATTGTACAGTACGCAAAAAGCGCCTCGCAGTTCATCTCCTTTTATTCTAACATATTTTTTTAGCGATTACCATACTTTTTTGTAAATATTCCTGCAGAACTTGCATTTTTTTCACCTTTATGCTATACTCGGTTTATAAAAACAACCACTAAACCACGTTTTAAAAGGAAGTGCATACCATGGCAGACCTGAATATTGCTTTGATCGAACCCGAAATTCCGCAAAACACGGGCAACATCGCCCGCACCTGTGCCGCCACCGGTGCGGCGCTTCACTTGGTGCGCCCCTTCGGCTTTGAGATCAACGACCGCCACCTAAAAAGAGCCGGTCTTGACTACTGGGACAAGCTGGACATCACCTACTACGACAGTCTTGAGGAATTTCTTGAAAAAACAAAAAACGCTCCCCGCTTTTTCTTCACCACCAAGGCCCCCCGTCGCCACACCGACGTGACCTTCCCCAAGGGCAGCTTTCTTGTCATGGGCAAGGAAACGGCGGGGCTTCCCGAATGGCTTCTTGAAAGAGAGCAAAAAAACTGTCTGCGCATCCCCATGAGAGAAAGCCTTCGTTCGCTGAACCTTTCAAATGCCGCCGCCATTGCCGTTTACGAGGCACTGCGCCAGTGGGATTTTGAAGGGCTTGAATCGGTGGGAGAGGCAAGGACCTTTCTTTGGGAATGACAGTGCTCCGTTTCGCTGCGAATTGAAGCCGGTTTTACACCGTGACAAACGATTCCTTGCAAGTTTAAACCCCGTTTCGAGGATAAAAAAGAATATTTTCAAAAAAAGTGCATACAGAATGGTGCGCCCCTTGCATTTTAATACAAGGCGTGCTATACTGAGCTTATAAAAAACATACCCCTAAGGAGGATCCGTCATGAAAAAGCCGTTGCGCGCATCCGCCCTTGCCCTTTCTGTGTGGATGCTGCTCTTCCCCGCCGCATGCAGTCACCAAAAATCCACTACGACACAAGGAGGTAGCCCTATGTCCCCATCGTCCGTTCTGTCATCAAGCGCCACTCCCGAGCAAAACACCACTCCCGAAGAAAGCGCCACACCCAAGGAAAGTGCCACACCCAAGGAAAGCTCCTCTGAAGGCGTGATCCTTGAGCCCGTCCCCTTTCACACGGTAGAAAAGCACAAGACCGAGACGGTTGCAGGAGGCTACAAGATCGACATGGGCGATCTGCCTCAGGTCTATTTTGAGGAACACCCCCAGTGGACCGAGCTTTATAATATCAGCTGGCAGCTTCATAAAAACAAGATCCAGCGCATCCCCGCCGCCACCAACCCGGAGCGTCCCTACTATGTGGACGAGGCCTTTTCAGGCAACATCTTCGTGTGGGACACCATCTTCATGATGCTCTACGATCGCTACGGCATGAATCAGTTCCCCATTTTGTCCTCCCTTGAAAACTTCTATCACTGTCAGACCGACAGCGATGGCAGAGACAACGGCTATATTCCCCGTGAGATCATTGAAGAGACGGGCAAGGACTTCTGGGGCGGCTACACCGACGAGACCTCCACCAACCCGCCCCTCTTTTCCTGGGCGGAGTGGTCCTGCTATCTGATCCACGGTGACGTTACCCGTTTTTCCAAGGAGATCGACGGCAAGACCATCTATCAGCGGCTGTGCGACCACTACGAATTCATTGAAAAGAACAAAAGAGTGCGTTTAAAGCTCTACGGAAAGACCAACGGTCTTGGCACGGGACTTGACGATTCGCCCAATCAGGGCGGCGGACAGACCTACAACAGCCTTTGTATGCAGCAGGCGCAAAACGCCTACTATCTGTCGCTGATTGCCGAGGCGATGGGCAATAGCAAGGACGCCAAATACTATAAATCGGAGCATGAGCGCATCTCCGCCCTCATCAACGAGCATCTGTGGAATGAGGAACACAGTATGTACTCCAACCTCACCTCCAAGGGTGAGCAGACCAACATCTCCACCCCCACATCCCTCTGGGCGCTGGTGGCAAGAGTGGCAAGCAAAGAGCGGGCCGAAAAAATGATCACCAATCAAGCGCTCAACGCCGACAAGCTCTTCCGTCCAAACGGCCTATCCACCCTCGCCTACGATCACCCCTCCTACACCGCCGTGGGCGGCTATTGGTGCGGTGCCATCTGGGCGCCTACCTCCTATCAGTATATCAAGGGGCTGGATGCCTACGGCTACACAAGCACCTCCTTTGAGGAGTCGGTCCGTCTTGTCAACACCCTCTCGTCCGTCTACGAGGCGGGCAAGCAGGGCGGTTACGTAAAAAAAGCCACCATCTACGAAAACTATTCGGCAGAGTATATCCGTCAGGGCTTCAAGAGACTGGATTGGGAGCTGACCCGTCCCGACTTTGCGGGCTGGACACCCTGCATCTCCATCGGTCTGACCCTTGAAAACTTAGCGGGCGTGACCATCAACGCCCCCGAGAATACTGTCGATTGGCAGGTGAATCTTACCGAGCATTTCTCGGTAAGCAATCTGTATTTCGTCCACAACGGGCAGGCAAACCGAGTGTCGCTGGCGGCGGCAGAGCGAAACAGTGCCACCGATCCTCTGCGCTTCACCGTCAAGTGCGATCATCCCTTCACTCTGCGCCTCAGCGCAGCAGGAGTGAGCAAGGACTATCAGATCAAGGCAGGCGAGCACACCTATCTTTTGGGCAACGGTCAGACAGAAAACGAGAAGACCGCCTCCCTTTCCATCACCTCCGCGCCCGTGTCCGAGGGCTGTCCTTTAAGCAAGGAGCAGATCGATGGCGCACGCTGCTTTATCTACTTCCAAAACAAGGGTGAAAGCACCCTTTCCTCCTACTCGAAGATCAAGGGTGAGGGCATCTTCAATCTGTCCACCGTGGGCAGACCCACCCCCACCGTCACGGTTGGCGAAAAGAGCGCCCTTGAAAGCCTTGGCTATAACGGAAGCCGCACTCTTTCAAGAAGCTACTACGCCGGCGGAAACGAGGGCTTTATGCTCTGTGCCGATGCTTCCAAGGAACAGCAGACCCTTACCCTCCTCGTCACCGTGGGTGCGGGGGCAAAGGGCGTTCTTTCCGCCTCCCTTTCCGACGCCTCGGCAAAGGAGCAGACCTTGACTCTTGGCGAGGGACGGCATCTCATCACCATCCCCTATTCCGCCGCATCGGACGGTCGGTATCTGCTTGTAAAATGGTGTCTTGACAACAGCGCCCTCAAGACCGACAAGACCGAGGATCCCGCCTTTTGGGTAGGCCTTGAGGGCATCCTGCTTTCAAAAAACAACTGAGTTCCCCGTTCCGCTACAACCAAACAACCGAAAGGAGAAACAAAATGCCCCACGTTTATATGCACAAAACCTCCTTTGACATCTCCCGCAATCGAGGCGAAAGTATAACCTTCACGATAAACGGCGAACAAAGAAAATTTTTCGTTGCAGATCAGTTCTTTGAGGTGGACGAGCTCATCGCCCTTCCCTTGCAAAAGCTCAACCGCAAGGGCTATTATACCGCCTGCAGTTGTCAGGGGCACCCCTTTGATCACGTGCTTTTTCATTTGTCCCCCGAGGGTGCGCTCCAACCTGTCGTTGCCGAGGTTCCCTGCCCTTGTGAAAGCTACGTGACCTTTGTGGAGCCGTACGAGCTTCCTTCCCTTCCCGAGGGATTCACCCTGCAAAAAACGGAAAATAGCCTGCGCATCTTCAAAGCCCACCCCAAAAACGGCGATTACGAAGAAACGCTTTCCTCCATCATCAACGCCATGTCCGCTCTTTCCCGTTGGGCGGACGAGTTACCTCCAAGAATATAAAAAATCCCCACGAGGAGCAGGTCGAAGCAACGACCTGCTCCTCGGTCTTTCTGAAAGCCTGTCCAAAATCATTCATTGATCCTCGTCTCTCCTTTTTTGAAAAACGGGAGGAGCTCGAAAGAGCAAAGAACGAAAAAAATACGCATATTACCACTTGAATTATGGGGGAATATATGATATAATGTTAAAAATGCGCAAAGGACACAGGGCTTTGTTGGCTCAAGAAACCCTTGCGCAAGAATTCATACGACAAGAGGAACACTATGGTAAAAGTAACAGTCTGCATCGGAAGCTCCTGCCACATCAAGGGCTCCCGTTTTGTGGTAGATCAGTTGCGCTCCTTGATCAAGCAAAACGGACTACAGGAAAAGGTGGAGCTGAAGGGTGCGTTTTGCATGAGCAAATGTCAGCAGGGCGTATGCACCACGGTAAACGGTGAGCTTTATTCAGTCAGCCCCGAAACGGTGGAGGAATTCTTTAAAAACGAGATCCTGACAAGGGTTTAAAAAACGCATTCACCGAGTCCTCAAGCCATCTTTGATCCTTCCGGGGCGATCGGTCGGACTTGGGCAAATCACACAGCAAATTACATAGCAAATCACACAGCAAAGTCACAGAGGTATTATGGTTTTTATTCAAGTTTGCGTCGGAAGCGCCTGCCATTTGAAGGGCTCGCAGGAGATCGTGACGCTTTTCCAAAACGCAGTGGAGGAATACCACTTAGAAGATGAGGTCGTGCTTTCGGGAAGCTTTTGCATGGGAAAGTGCAGTCAGACGGGCGTGACCGTCCAGATCGACGAGCAGATCCACGTGGGCGTGACCAAAGAGGAGTTCAAGAACTTTTTCAAAACGTACGTTCTTGATGTGATCGAAAAAGAGGGATCACATCGGTTTTAAGCGGTGATCAAACCGTTTTTGCGGTCGCTACCCCAAGAAGGTCGCAAGAAAGTGCGGCGCAAGGATCCCCATTTCAAGAAAGGATGGTTTTCAGCATGCCCAACTTTTTAACACTGAAGAAAACAAATTGCAAAAACTGCTACAAGTGCATCCGCCATTGTCCCGTAAAGGCCATCCGCTTTTCGGGCAATCAAGCACATATCATCGAAAGTGAGTGCATTTTGTGCGGTAAATGCTACGTCGTTTGCCCGCAAAACGCCAAGGAGATCGTCAGCAGCGTAGAAAAGGTGCAGGTGCTTTTGCAGAGCGGCGCACCCGTGGTCGCCAGCCTTGCTCCCTCCTTCATTGCCAACTATGAGGGCTCGGGCATCGAATCCATGCGTAAAGCACTGAAAAAGCTGGGCTTCTACGACGTGGAGGAGACGGCAATCGGTGCCACCATCGTCAAAAACGAATACGAGCGGATGCTCAGAGAAGAGCAGAGGGATATCATCATCACCTCCTGCTGTCAATCTATCAATCTGCTCATCCAAAAGAATTTCCCTGCGGAAATGGAGTATCTGGCAGATGTGATGTCCCCCATGCAGGCGCATTGCTCGGACATCAAAAAGAGAATGCCTCAGGCAAAGACCGTTTTCATCGGTCCCTGCATTGCAAAGAAGGATGAGGCTGAATACTATTCGGGCATCGTTGATGCAGTCTTGACCTTTGAGGAGTTGTCCGATTGGCTTCGCTCGGAGCGAATCGAGCCGGAGCAGGAGATCGACGATACGCCCGAAAGCCGTGCCCGCTTCTTCCCCACCACGGGAGGTATTTTGAAGACCATGGCACAGGACGTTCCCGGATATACTTACATGGCGGTAGACGGTGTGGAAAACTGCTTCTCGGTGCTGTGCGATATTGAGAGCGGCAGAGTACATAAATGCTTTATTGAGATGTCGGCCTGCGTCGGAAGCTGTATCGGTGGCCCCGTAATGGAAAAATACCATTGCTCGCCCGTGCAAGACTATATCGCAGTGGCAAACTACGCAGGACAAAAGGATTTCGATGTCCCTCAGCCCGCACCGACAGAGTTAAAAAAGCATTTCACCATGATCATGCCCGAGATTCCTCAGCCCACCGAAAACGAGATCCGTGCTGTGCTCCGTCAAATGGGCAAGTTCAGACCCTCCGATGAGCTCAACTGCGGAACCTGCGGCTACAATTCCTGCAGAGAAAAGGCCATCGCCATCTGCCAGGGCAAGGCTGAAAGCTCCATGTGTTTGCCCTTCTTGAAGGACAAGGCCGAAAGCTTCTCGGACACCATCGTCAAGAACACCCCCAACGGGTTGATCGTATTAAACGAAAACTTAGAGGTTCAGCAGGTCAATACGGCGGCTTGCAGGATCATGAACATCCGTGCCGAATCGGACGTGCTGGGCGAACCCGTGGTGCGCATCCTCGATCCCACCGTCTTCTTGAACGTGAGAGAGACGGGCAGATCGCTTCGGGGCGAGCGGGTCTATCTGGCAGAATACCAGAAATACGTGGAGTACACGGTGGTATACGACTGCGAATCCCGACTGCTCGTGGGCATCATAAGAGACGTGACCGACGAAGAGGCAGAGCGACAGAAGAAGGAGCGCATCAACCATCAAACCGTGGAGGTTGCGGACAAGGTGGTCGAAAAGCAGATGCGCATCGTGCAAGAGATCGCATCGCTCTTGGGCGAGACGGCGGCGGAGACCAAGATCGCCTTAGCGAAGCTGAAGGAGTCTATCAGCGATGAATGATTTGTGTACCGATATCGGATATAAAAGCATCAACCATGTGGGCGAGGAGCTGTGCGGAGACCATATAGACATCGTCGAAGAGGGCGAAGATTCCACAGTCATCGTGCTGGCGGACGGCCTTGGAAGCGGAGTAAAGGCAAGCATACTTTCCACCCTGACCTCCAAAATCATTTCCACCATGATGGCAGCAGGGCTTCCTCTTGAGGAGTGCGTTTCCACCATCGCGGCAACCCTTCCCGTTTGCTCGGTAAGAGGGGTGGCCTATTCCACCTTCACCATCATCCACATCCTCAATAATGAGGTGGCCGAGATCATTCAGTACGATAATCCCCACGTGATCGTGATCAGAGATTACGAGGTCTACGATTATCCCAAGACCGAGATGAACATCGGCGGTAAAAAGATCTATAAAACCAGCATCAGACTCAGAGAGGGCGATGTGTTCGTGGCAATGAGCGACGGTTGCCCCCATGCGGGTCTGGGCGGAAAATACAATTTCGGCTGGAAAAGAGAAGACATCGCCGACTTCATGGTGGCGCTGGTGGCAGGCGGATATACCGCCAAGAACCTGTCAACCATGCTGGTGGACGAATGTAACGACCTTTACGGCAACAAGCCGGGCGATGACACCACCGCCTGCGTGATCAAGATCCGCAAGAGAGAGCCGATGAACATTCTTTTCGGCCCACCCTCTCACAGAGACGATGCCAACAGAATGATGGCACTCTTCTTCTCCAAAGCCGGCAAGCACATCGTCTGCGGAGGCACCACCTCGTCCATTGCCGCAAAGTATTTGGGCAAGCCCGTCACGGTCAGCCTGGACTTTGAGCAGTCGGACATCCCCCCCACCGCCGAGATCGAAGGGGTGGATCTGGTCACCGAAGGGGTGATCACCATGAACAGAGTCCTGCAATACGCAAAGGATTATCTTGGCGAGAATCAGCTCTACGAGCAGTGGAGCTTTCACAAGGATGCGGCATCCATGATCAGCAGATTGCTGTTTGAGGAGGCGACCGACATCAACTTCTATGTGGGCAGAGCCATCAACCCCGCCCACCAGAATCCCGACCTGCCCATCAATTTCAGCATCAAGATGACGCTGGTCGAGGAGCTTTCCGCCTGTTTGAAAAAGATGGGCAAACGAATCAAAGTAAGCTATTTCTAAGGAGGCATTATGCGCAAGTTTGACACAAAAGTACAGCACTTAAAATACAAGGTCTTACGTGAGGTTGCACGTCTGGCGTGGAACGACACCCTTCTTGAAAACGTCATGGACGTACCCAAGACCATCGTCCCCGGAAACGAGCCCACCATGCGTTGCTGCGTTTACAAGGAAAGAGCCATCCTTGGTGAACGTGTGAAGCTGGCAATGGGCGGCGATAAGGAAAAATCCAATATCATTCAGGTCATCGAGATCGCCTGCGACGAGTGTCCCGTGGGCGGTTACGAGGTGACCAACGCCTGCCGCGGATGTCTGGCACACCGTTGCGAGGACGTTTGTAAGAGAGGTGCCATCACCTTCGACCAGAACCACGTTGCACACATCGACAAGACCAAGTGCATCGAGTGCGGCGCCTGCGCCAAGGTCTGCCCCTTTACCGCCATCGTACACAGAAAGCGTCCCTGCCAGAACGCCTGCAAGATCAAGGCCATCTCCATGAACGACCACAAGGCGGCAAAGATCGACGACGAAAAGTGCATCCAGTGCGGCGCCTGCGTTTACCAGTGCCCCTTCGGTGCCATCACCGACAAGTCCTTCATCCTTGATGCCATCAAGCTGCTCAAGGAAAGCGAGAACGGCAAAAACTACAAGGTCTACGCTCTGGTAGCGCCCTCCATCTCCAGCCAGTTTGCTCACGTGAAGCTGGGCAACGTCATCACGGGTCTGAAGGAAATGGGCTTCTATACCGTCATTGAGGCGGCGCTGGGTGCTGATATGGTTGCCCTTGCAGAAGCACAGGAGCTTGCCGAAAAGGGCTTCCTGACCAGCTCCTGCTGCCCCGCATTCGTGCGCTACATCAAGACCGCCTTCCCCATGCTCTCCGAGCACATCTCCCACAATATGTCCCCCATGGGTGCTCTTGCCAAGTACGTCAAGGAGACCGATCCCGATTCCAAGGTGATCTTCATCGGACCGTGTACCGCAAAGAAGGCAGAGGCGCAGCTTGAAAGCGTGAAGCCTTATGTGGATGCCGTTTTGACCTTCGAGGAGCTGCAGGCACTCTTTGACAGCCTGGACATGGATCTGCCCGCACTGGAGGAGGGCGTGCTTGACAACGCCTCCTACTTCGGCAGAATCTTTGCACGCTCGGGCGGTCTGACCGATGCGGCAGCGCAGGCAATGAAGGAGCAGAACATCGATTTCGAGATCAAGCCCGTGGTCTGCGACGGTATTGAGGAATGCCGCGTGGCATTGCTCAAGAAGAGCAAGAACGTGCTTCAGGGCAACTTTATCGAGGGTATGGCGTGCGTAGGCGGCTGTATCGGCGGTGCAGGATGCCTGACCCACGGTGAAAAGAACAAGGCTGAGGTGGACAAGTACGGCAGAGAGGCCTTTGAAAAGACCATCACCGATGCCGTTTCGGTACTCAAATAAGTCATCCCCACAAAGTCAAATCGAGTAGGAAGCTAACCATTACTTGATTAGCTGTCCTCTCACACCACCGTGCGTACCGATCGGTACACGGCGGTTCAATCATAAATAGTGCAGAGACTTGTACGCTTCGGATAT
>JAGBIB010000201.1 GCA_017935195.1 Clostridia bacterium | reverse complement strand
TGCAATCTCAGCGGCAAACAGCTCCTTGGTCTTTGCGCCGATGTCCAGACCCATCTTGTCTGCGGGAATTGCATCGGAGGATACGGTCTCGGTCTCGATTTCAGCATCGATGGGGTTGGGGAATGCGGAGGCAACCACGGTGTCAACGGGCAGAAGCAGCTTTACGCCCTTCTCCTCAGCCTTCGCGAGCATTTCCTTGCAGTAGTCAAGCTGCTCGCCTTCAAAGAGAGAGGTACCGATGCCGTAGCCCTTGGCAGCAAGGAAGGTGTACGCCATACCGCCGCCGATGATCAGGGTGTCTACCTTGGTCAGCAGGTTGTTGATAACCTTGAGCTTGTCGGAAACCTTTGCACCACCCAAAATTGCAACGAAGGGTCTCTGGGGGTTCTCCAGAGCCTTACCCATCACGCCGATCTCCTTCTCGATCAGGTAGCCGCAAACTGCGGGCAGGTAGTCTGCCACGCCTGCGGTGGAAGCGTGTGCGCGGTGTGCGGTACCGAATGCATCGTTTACGTAAAGCTCAGCCATGGAAGCCAGCTCCTTGGCAAACTCTGCATCGTTCTTGGTCTCCTCAGCGTGGAAACGAACGTTTTCCAGCAGCAGAACCTCGCCGCAAGCAAGAGCCTCAGCCTTTGCCTTGGCATCAGCGCCTACAACGTCGCTTGCCATCTTCACTTCCTTGCCCAGCAGCTCGGAAATTCTTGCGGCAACGGGCTTCAAGCTCAGCTTGGTCAGATCCTTCTTTGCCTTTTCAAGGAATTCAGCGGTAGCGGCTGCCTGCTCTTCCTCGGGCAGAGCCTCCACCTTTGCCTTTTCCTTCTTGTTTAACTTTACCTTTTCATTAAGCACGTTGTGGGGCTTGCCCATATGAGAGCAAAGGATCACAGCCGCACCGTTGTCAAGCAGGTACTTGATGGTGGGCAGAGCGCCAACGATTCTCTTATCGCTGGTGATCACGCCGTCCTTCATGGGTACGTTGAAGTCACAACGAACCAGGCACTTCTTGCCCTTTACGTCAACATCCTGAATGCTTTTCTTGTTATACATGGACATCTTCATTCACCTCGTATATAAAATTTAGAATAGATACTAAGTCTTCCACCCGTTATGATACCACAAAATCCCTCCAATTACAACACTTTTTTTGAAGTTTTCCATGGAAATTTGCAAATTTCACGAAAATTTTAAAATTGAGTTGAAAAACAAGAAGGCTCTTGCCGCCAAAAAACTCTTTTTTTAAGAAGAGAAGCGAATTTCTCTTCCTTTTCTTGACAAAAGGGGTGTGCTTTGCTATAATATGATATGATCAACGAAAGTTTTCAGCAAGCAAAGGAGAAGCGCCATGCAACCAACCGATCCCAAGCTTTTACCCGGTGCCACCCTTGCCTACATGGGCGATGCGGTCTTGGAGGTGCTGGTCAGACAGCGGCTGATCGAAAGCGGACAAACACAAAGCGGAAAGATGAACAAGCTTGCCCTCTCCTTTGTAAAGGCCACCGAGCAAAGCAAGGCTGTGGACAGGATCCTGCCCCACCTTGACGAAGAGGAGGAGGCGATCTTCAAAAGAGGGCGCAACGCCCACGGCATCAGCGCACCCAAAAGTGCGGCAACGGGCGAATACCGCCGCGCCACCGGCTTTGAAGCCCTTTTCGGGTACCTTTGGCTTGGAGAAAAGACCGAACGGGCAGAGGAGCTGTTTGCCCTCGCCTTTCCTGAGGGATACCCCGAGAATTGTCCCGCAACAAAAGAAGAAACACAACCAACCCTTCAAGAAAATACAGTTCAATAAAAATAAAATGCCCCATTTGGGACGGAAAGAGGAACATATGTACAGAATCGGTATTGATTTCGGCGGCACAAACATTGCCGTCGGCATCGTCAACGAGCAATTAGAGGTGCTCTATAAGTCCTCCCTGCCCACAAAAAAGGGAGAGCGATCGGTGGACGAGATGGTCGCCGACATGGCAACCCTATGTCTGAAGATGGTGGACAAGGTAGGCATCGGACTTTCTCAGGTGGAAGCCATCGGCATTGCCTCCCCCGGCGTGGTCAACTCCAAGACCGGTGTGGTGGAATATTATTGCGGAATGGATCTGAACCACTATCCCATGGCAGCCATCCTCTCTGAAAAGCTGGGTGGCTATCAGCCCATCTATATGGAAAACGACGCCAATGCGGCTGCCCTTGGGGAGGTGCTGGCAGGTGCGGCAAAGGGCGCACAAAACGCCTTAATGATCACCCTCGGCACCGGTGTGGGCGGCGGTATCGTGATCGGCGGCAAGATTTACGACGGCTTCAATTTTGCCGCGGCCGAGCTTGGTCACACAGTCATCGAAAAGGACGGCTACCCCTGCGAATGCGGCAGAAAGGGTTGCTTTGAGAAATACGCCTCGGCAACGGGTCTGATCCGCATGACCAGAGAGGAAATGGAAAAGTGCCCCGATTCTGCAATGTGGAAGCTGTCCCCCACCCTTGAAGAAGTCAACGGCCTGACCTCCTACGAGGCGGCAAAGGCAGGAGACGAGGCGGCAAAGAGAGTGGTCGCCAAATATCAGGACTACCTTGCCTGCGGTCTTGCCAACATGGTAAACATCTTCCAGCCCGAGGTGTTATGTATCGGCGGTGGTGTTTGCGGTCAGGGCGACAATCTGCTCCTGCCCGTGAACGAGCAGGTGATGGCAGAGCAGTACGCCAAGACCAGCGCAAAGAAGACCAAGCTGATGATCGCTACCCTTGGAAACAATGCGGGCATCGTGGGTGCGGCGGCACTGAACAAAGGCTGAATTTTCTCAAAAAAGCAAAAAACTCGATACACCTTGTACTGAGTGGCAAGGTGTATCGGGTTTTTTATTTTTCATCGTCAAAAATACATTTTATTTTTCACCGTCAAGAATAGAAGACAACCCCAAGCTCTTTTCACACTCGGCACAGTAAATGATCCACTCCTCGTCCATCCCCGAGAAGACATCCACCTCCACCTCTCTTGTGCATCCGTCGCAGTGTAAGATCTTTTTTTCTTCGCAAGAGGGCAAAAGAGCAAGAAGGGTCAGTATCAGGGTCAAACCAAGCAGTTTTTTCATATCAACGCTCCTGTTTTCTTGATTTTGGAGTTATCCCTTTTTTACCATGGCGGCAATATAAAAGCCGTCGGTGCCGTGGATATCGGGAAAAAGGGTCAGCCTTGAGGCATTCTCCCCACAGAAAATACCCAAGGGTGCCTCCTCAAATTCGGGGTGACTTTTCAAAAAAGCATCCACTCTGTCACCGTTTTCTCTTTCAAGCAGGGTGCAGGTGGAGTAAACAAGTCGTCCCCCTTTTTTTAAATACCTGCAAGCGTTTTCAAGAATGGCACTCTGTATTTCGGGCAGACGCGCCGTTTCTTCCGCATTTTTATAGCGCAGGTCGGGTTTTTTGGCAAGCACACCTAAACCCGAGCAGGGCACATCTAAAAGCAGGACGTCGGCGCTTTCGAAAAGCTCCTCCTTATATTTTGAAGCATCGGCGCAGGCGGCTTCAAGGATGGTGATGCCCAGCCGCTTTGCCCCCGCATCTATAAGCGACAGCTTGTTTTGGTGCAGGTCGAAAGACAGCACCCGTCCCTTGTTTTCCATATGGAGCGCTCCACCGAAGCTCTTTCCTCCGGGGCAGGCACAGCAGTCGACGAGGGTGTCCCCCTGCTTCACCTGAAGAGCGGCGGCACAAAGCTGAGATGCCTCGTCCTGCACGAAGCAGAGCCCTTCGTCAAAGAGATCCTGCAGAGCCGAAACGGGGGCGTTTACCCGCACGCCAAAGGGTGCGAAGGGCGTTTTTTCATAGCCGATCTGCCGCTCCTCTAACAGCGCGGTAAAGTCCGAAAGGGTGGTCTTCAAGGTGTTGACCCGCAGGGTCAGGGGAGAATTCTCATTCATTGCCGCAAAAAGACTTTTGCACCGTTCAAGCCCGAACTGCTCCAAAAAGAGGGCGCAAACGCCCCTTGAAACGCTGTAATATGAGGAAAGGTAGTCCACGGGGCTTTCCCCTTCATCGGGATAGGAAAGGGCGTTCTTTTCCCTTGCAAGACGGCGCAGCATGGCGTTTAAAAAGGAAGCGGCGCTTTTGTGGTATCTTTTGCAAAGCTCCACGCTCTCGTTCACCGCCGCCGAATCGGGGATGCGGTCGCTAAAAAGGATCTGATATGCGCCCAGCCGCAAAAGCACCTTCACGCCCGCCTCGGTTTTCTCGTAAGGGCGGTCGCAAAGGGCGGCAAGGTGGTGATCAAGGGTGAGCTTTCTCTCGATGGTGCCGTAGACAAGTCTTGTATAAAGGGCTCTGTCCTTTTCCTTCAGTCCGCCCGCCTTCAAGACTAAATCCGCCTCCAGATTGGAATAGCGCCCCTCCTTTTCGATGCGCAAAAGCGACCTATACGCCGCCTCTCTTGCGCTGACGGGGGCGTTTTTTTCCGTTTTATCGTGTTTGTTCGTCATCTCTTCATACCCGCACCCATTCACGGGGCGTTTTTCATCTTCTTCTGCCTCTGCCGCCAACCAGTGCAAGGAGCCTGAGCAGCTGCAAAACGGCGTTGATAAAGGCGGCAACGTAGGTCAGCGCCGCGGCGGTCAGCACCTTTTTTACCCCGTCAAGCTCCTCTTGAGGCAGGATTCCGCCCCCAAGGATGGCAACGGCGCGGTTGCTGGCGTTAAACTCCACGGGCAGGGTGACCAGCTGGAAAAAGACCACCACCAAAAAGAATCCGATGCCGATATAGGCGATCTCGGGAATAGAGAAAAGCATTCCCAAAAGGATGATGGCAAAGGACAGGGTGGAGCTGATATTGGTGGTCTTCACAAGCGCCCCCCGCAGCTTCATGGGGGCGTAGCTCTCGGCATACTGCACGGCGTGCCCGCACTCGTGGGCGGCAACGCCGATGGCGGCAACCGAGCCGCTCTCGTAGACCCCCTTTGACAGCCGCAAAACGTTTGCCCGCGGGTCAAAATGGTCGGTAAGCTCGCCGCCGATCATCTCGATCTGCACGTGGTAAAGCCCTGCACTATCAAGGATCCTTCTTGCGGCGGTGTAGCCCGTCAGCCCCGAAAGGCTTCGTTTTCTTGCATATTTTTCGTAGGTGTTGCTCATATAGACCTGCGCCGCCAGCGCCAAGAGAATGCCGGGAATCAGGATGAGCAGGGTGGGATCGTACCAAAACATCGTTCCGTTCTCCTTTTTTCAAAAGCGAGGGATCAGCCTCCGAGAAGATCTCCCTTTGCAATGCCTCTGCCTCTGATGAAATCGGCGCAGGACATCGCTTTTTTGCCCTCGGGCTTCACACCCTCGATCTGTAAGATGCCCTGACCGCAGGCAACGTATACCCCCTCCTTTTCAAGAGAAAGCACCTGACCGGGCGCGCCGAACACGCCCTGCTCCTTTATCACTCTGCTTTTAAGGATCTTCAGACTCTTGCCCTTTAAGGTGGTAAAGGCAAGGGGGACGGGACAAAGTCCTCTGATGCGGTTATGAAGGGCGGTGGCACTCTCTTCAAAATGGAGCAGGCAGTCGTCCTTTAAGATCTTGGCGGCATAGGTCGCCTGCTCTTCGTCCTGCTTTTCGGGAAGAAGAGCGCCCTCCTGCGCCTTTCTCAGGGTGGACAGGAGCAACTCCGCACCGTTTTGGGCAAGGGTGTCATGCACCCACTCGAAATCGGCATCGGAAGGCAGGGGGGTACGCCATTTTTCAAGCATATCTCCGGTATCCAGACCCTCTGCCATATACATGGTGGTCACGCCGATCTCCTCCCTGCCGTCGATGACCATTCTCTGCATGGGTGCCGCACCTCTGTATAAAGGCAAAAGCGAGCCGTGCAGGTTGATGCATCCGTACTCGGGATAGTCCAAAATATAGGGAGGCAGGATCTTGCCGTAGGCAACCACCAGAATGATCTGAGGGTCAAGCTCCTTCAGGGTCTTTAGAAATGCTTCGTTTTTCAGCGTTTCGGGCTGATAGACCGTAAGTCCCGCCTCAAGCGCCGCTTTTTTTACCGCCGAGGGGGTCAATACCATATGTCTGCCCTGAGGCTTGTCGGGCTGGGTGACCACGTGGATCTCCAGATCCTTCTCCTTAAGCAGTCTTTTTAAACTCACCGCCGCAAAATCCGGCGTTCCCATAAATAATACTCTCATGATAATATAATACATTAAGGGCTCCGCCCTTAACAACCCGCTTAAAACCTTTTTTATAAAAAAGGTTTTAAGAATTCCAAAAAATTTTGATGGTTGGGGTATTTTGGGCTAGACTCAAGCCGAAAGCACACCCGCATGCTTTTTCTAAGCCGCTTGATCGACTTTTTGAAGGTTTTAAGAATTCCAAAAAATTTTGATGGCAGGGTGTTTTTTGGTCTGATCCCAGCCGAAAACACGCCCGCATGCTTTTTTAAAAACGGCTTTGATTCAAATCGACAGTTTTTCTCTCAATCCTGCGAAAAGTACTCCTCGATCTCCTTTGCCGACATCATATGCTCAGCCTTGTCCTTGAAAAGGATGCCGTTTAAGTGGTCGATCTCGTGGCAGAAGGCTCTGGCAAGCAGCTCCTCGCCCTCGTAAAAGACCCATTCGCCCTTTCTGTTCTGCGCCTTCACCTTCACCCAGGCGGGACGCTTCACCGTTCCCCACTGATGGGGCAGGGACAGGCATCCCTCCACCTCGCACTGCTCACCCCTCGTTTCCACGATCTCGGGGTTGATCAGCTCGTAAAGCTGTCCGGGCTCTGCCTCCACCAGCACCACTCTGCGCAGTACCCCCACCTGAGGAGCGGCAAGACCCGCACCGTTGGCTCTGTGGAGCGTTTCGGTCATATCGTCAAGTAAGGTCAGAATGCGAGGAGTGATCTCGGTGACCTCTCTGCACTTTTTTCTCAGCACATCATTGCTGTCGTCTAAGATCTGAAGAATTGCCATATCGTTCTTCCTTCTTTCTTTTCATTTTGTTTTGGTTTCCCCTCCTCTTACAGAGAAGAGGGGTTCATATCGGCAAAAAGCTGAAGCTTTTGCTTGAAATCGGCGGAAAACTCCGCCATAATGCGGTGTATCAGCGCCCTTGTCCGCTTGTTGTTGCGGCATTTGATCACAAGGCGCATTCTGTAGGTATCCTTCACTCTGTAAAGGGGTGCCTCAAAGGGGCCGAAGACCGCCATGGGCAGATCCTTATATTCGCCCTCCTTCAAGTGGCGCAGTCTTTGCTCCAAGGCCGCCGCCCCTCTTTTCACCTCGCCCTCGTCTCCCCCCCAGACGTTCAAAAGCAGAATGTCGCAAAAGGGCGGGAAGACCAGCGCACGGCGCAACTTGATCTCGTTTTCGTAAAAGGCATCATAGTCCTGCTTTGCCGCAAGGACGATTGCCTGATGGTCGGGATTGTAGGTCTGGATGACCGCTCTGCCCGGGCTCTTGCCCCTGCCCGCTCTGCCAATGACCTGGGTGATGAGTGAGAAGGTATGCTCGGCGGCACGGTAATCGTCCATATAAAGACCGCCGTCTGCCGAAACCACCCCAACGAGGGTCACCCCGGGGAAATCGTGCCCCTTGGTCACCATCTGGGTGCCCAGCATCACCGATGCCTCTCCCCGTCTGAAGGCGCCCAGCTTTTCATCAAAGGCGTCCTTGGTGGCGGTGGTATCCGAATCCAGCCGCAGCAGGGGGATGCTTTCAAAAAGGGTACTCAGCTCGTTTTCCACCATCTGGGTGCCGCATCCCATAAATTGAAGCAGGGGGCTTGCACAGGTGGGGCATTCCTGAGGCACGTTCTGACGGTAGCCGCAGTAATGGCAGACAAGATATCCGTGCTTTGCCCGCTCGGCGGCGGTATTTTCCTCGGGCTTGTAGCGCCCATAGGCGTGGTAGGTCAAGCTCACCGAGCAGTGAGGACAGCTGACGCTCCCTCCGCACAGTGCGCAGGAGGCAAAGTGGTTGTAGCCCCGTCTGTTCACGAACAGCACGCTCTGTTCTCCCCTGCCGATATTCTCCGCCAGCTCGTCTCGAAGCACCTGACCGATCGGCTCGTTACGGTGTCCCTCCCCCCGCATATCGCAGATGATGGCACGGGGAAGCACCGCATTTCCGTACCGCTTCTTCAGCGTTACCAGGGTGTATACCCCCTCCTTCGCCTTATAATAGCTTTCAACGCTTGGGGTAGCGGAGGAGAGCAGCATCAGGGCGTTCTGCCCTGCGCAACGGTAACGGGCAATGTCTCTTGCATGGTAGCGGGGTGACATATCCGACTTATAGGTATGTTCCTGCTCCTCGTCGATGATCACCAGCCCCAGCTTTTCAAAGGGGGCGAAGATGGCAGAGCGTGTGCCGATGCAGATCTTTGCCTTGCCCTCCTTGATGCGCATCCATTGATCAAAGCGCTGACCTGCCGAAAGACCCGAATGAAGGATCGCCACCTGCTCTCCGAAAAAGGAGGTGAAGAGCGACACCGTCTGGGGGGTCAGCGAAATTTCGGGCACCAAAACGATCACGCCCTTGCCCATTGCCACCGCATAGTCGATGACCGACTTCATCACGCGGGTCTTGCCGCTGCCCGTCACGCCGTAGAGCAGAACGCCGCAGGGCTGCTCCTTGGCAAGCAGGTCGCAGATCTGCTCCTTTGCCGCCTGCTGCTCCTCGCTTAAACGGTTATCATCGGGAGGAGAGGGGGGCAGGTCGAAGACCGGTCGGTAGTATTCTCTCTTTTCAAGGACGATCTGCTCCTTTTGCACCATCGCCTTCAAAGGGGCGGCACAGTTACCGAAGCGCTCATAAAGCTCCTCTCTTGAAAGGGGGTGTTCGGAAAGAGCAAGATGCTCATAGATGGCAAGCTGTTTTTTTCCCTTGGGCAGAGGATGCTCCTTCAGGGATCGGCTAAAAAAGTCCTTATACTGTCTTCCCGCCAGATCTCTTGAGCGGTAGCGCTTTTCGATCAGTCCAAGCTCGGTCAAGGCATCAAGCAGCTTTTCACCGTCCCCACCGAAGCGCTCCTTTACCTTTTGCAGGGTCATCTCCTTGCCCGAAGGGGCTTTTTTGATCAGATCGTAAAGCTCCTTGCCCTTGGCATTCAGATCGCTCGCTTCCTCATCGGTAACGGTGTAATACACGCCCAGACCTTTAAAGACCCCTACGGGCAGAATGGCTCTGACGGCATCGCCCAGCGTGCAAAAGGTCTGCTCCTTCATAAAAAGAGCAAGTCCTCTCATTTCCTCATTGAGTGTCAGACCCTCGGTGTCAAAGACCTGACGGATGCTCTTGAGTCCCGAAGCATCCTCAGAGTAGGAGCGGGAGAAGACCACCCCCGTCATGGGGCGGTTGCCCTTGCCGAAGGGCACCAGCACAAAGCTTCCGAGACGCATCTCCTCTCTTATCTCTGCGGGTACGAAATAGTCGAAGGGGCGATCGATGCTGTAAGGAGCGTCCAAAAGCCAAACCGAGGCGGTATTATAGTGTTCTACTCTGTTTTCCCCCGTTTTTTCCACGATTCCCCCTCCTTTTTTCTTTTTCAACTCACAAACAAAGAGGGTCAGCCTGCCTGCCAACCCTCAAAGCGGTATTGTCTTTCACGGTTGCCCGTTATCGTTTTCCTGTTAAAGCGCTTATTCTTCAACGACCTCTGCGCTCTCTTCAATAGCCTCTTGAGCAAGCTCCTCGCACTCCTCTGCCACCTTTTCGGGCTTGGGGCCGATCACATATTCACCGCTATGCAAACGGTGCACTGCGGTTCTTACCGCCTTTTCGTCCCGAAGCTCCTTGTCGATGAGGGCGCTCAGGCTCTTGTCGGTCTCCTTGCGGGCAACCATCTGCTCGGCTCTCTCTCTTTCGGCAACGTATTCCTCGGTTACCATTCTTGCCCCCTTTGCGGCGGCGATGGTCACGGTGTAACGGTCAAACTTTCCGTCTTTGCTCAGTTGGTCAAGGGTAGGATAGATCATATTGTTCCTCTTTCTTCATTTCGGCATAATGCCGTTGCTTGATTGATTATTTCGCTATGTGTATCTCGCCCAAGGGGCGTTTTTTTAATTCTCAAAAAAGATCTTTGCAAAATCCTTGTTGCGACAGGTCTTCTTCTTTTCACTCGCCACGATGGCTGCGATCTCGTCTGCCGCATCACCCGCTTTGCCGTCCTCATTGATGACAACGTAGTCGTACCTTTCCAGATTGGAAAGCTCCCATCTTGAGGTGGCAAGACGGTTCCTGATGTCTTCCTCGGTGTTGGTCCCTCTGCCCCGAAGTCTCTTTTCAAGAGTGGAAAAATCGGGAGGGGTGATCATCACAAGCAGAGTGTCGGGAAGGCGCTCCTTGATCTTCAGTGCGCCCTGCACCTCGATCTCAAGAATGACGTTTTTGCCCTCCTCCAGCTTCTTTTGCACATAGTCGGCAGGCGTTCCGTAGTAGTTTCCGCAGTATTCGGCATATTCAAGCATTGCTCCCTGCTCAATACGCTCTTCAAAGGCAGGCTTGTCGATGAAATAATAATGCACCCCGTGCTCCTCGCCCGGTCTTGGTGCTCTGGTGGTTGCCGATACCGAAAGACCAAAGTCCTCGGGATACTTATCAAGAATCTGCTTGACCACGGTCCCCTTTCCCGATCCCGCAGGGCCGGAAAGCACCAAAAGCAGTCCTTTGTTGTTTTGTACGCTCACAAGCTCTCCTCCTTTTTGGTCAATCGTTCGGTCAGGGTCTCCATTTCAAGAGCGGACAGCACCACCATGCCGTTATCCAGGATCAGCACCGATCGGCACTTCTTTCCCTGGGTCAGGTCAATGGCACTTCCCTCCTCCTTGGCTTCCTGCACAAGGCGCTTTAGGGGTGCGCTGTCGGGTGCCGCAGCAGAAACGACCCGCTCTGCCGCCACCACGCTTCCCGCACCCACGCTGACAAATCTCATATCAGTATATCCTTCCGAGCCTTCTTTTACTCTAAGTTCTGGATCTGCTCTCTGATCTTTTCAAGCAGACACTTCATTTCCACCACCGTTGCCGCCGTTTCGGCATCGGAGCATTTGCTGCCGATGGTGTTGGTCTCTCTGTTCATTTCCTGAAGCAGGAAGTCCAGCTTTCTGCCGATGGGCTCGTCGCTTTCAAAGATCTCATCAAAGGCGGCAAAGTGGGAGCGCAGGCGCACCAGCTCCTCGTCCACAGCCGTCTTGTCGGCAAAAATGGCGCATTCGGTCAGGATCCTTGCCTCGTCAAGCACGATCTTCTGATCGTCAAGCACGTTTCTAAGACGCGTCTCCAATTTCTGACGGTAGACCTCGGTGTAGCTTGCCGCCTTCTTTTCCACGATCTCGGCAAGTGCCACCAGCTCCGCCTTCTTCAAAAGCAGATCCTTCTTTAAGTTCTCACCCTCAATGCGTCTTCTTTCAAGGAACATTTCAAGAGCGGGGGCAAAAACGGTGACGATGTCCGCCCAAGCCTCTTCCTCGTCCTCCTGCCCGTGGGTGAAGACGAACAAATCTCTGTTTGAGGCGACCCGCATGGTGGAGATATCGTCCTTTAAGTCAAATTCGCTCTGAAGCTGACGCAGGGCGGCAATGTAGCTCTCGGCGTACGCCCGATCCAGCACCACCTGTCCCACCTTGTTTTCCAGCATATTCACGGAGATGGACAGATCCACCTTGCCTCTTGAAACGCCGCCCTTTGAAAGATAGGTCTTTGCACGCTCTTCAAGAGCACCGTAGGCTCTGGAGATCTTCACGGTGGTGTCAAGATAACGATTGTTTACAGAGCGGATCTCCACAAGGATCTCCTTGCCGTTTACCACGCCGCTCGCTCTGCCGAAGGCGGTCATACTTCTTGCCATAATTGCTCCTTACCCGCACCCGAAAAAGGGGCGGCATTCAAACGCGATCTTCGTCCATATAGGCTCGTCCTTACGGGCTATTCTTATAGGACTCTATACATAGATGATTTTATCATATCGACCTGCCGTTGTCAAGATTTTTTTGTCAAAACTTTTTCATCCACCCAAGCAAGCAAGAAAAACGCCCCTCTTTTTCCCCGGCCCGCCCGAAAGGGCACGCCCCTTTAAAAACAAAAAGCTCCCCACAAACCAAAAGCTCCCCGCCCTTTCGGGCGGGGAATTTTTCGTTCGTTTACTTAATCTATCCAATCTCAGAAACGATCAGCATGTCATCTTCATCCAAGAAAAAAGTTACTTTTAATTCGCCGTATCCCAAATCGGAGCTTTTGTTTTCA
>JAGBIB010000200.1 GCA_017935195.1 Clostridia bacterium | reverse complement strand
TCTCGCACTCGTAGGACTGCATGATCAGATAGTTGAATTCAAGGCCGGACAGACCCGACTCCATTCTCTGCGTGTAGCACTCAGCCGACAGCATTCTGTTTACAGAGAAGCAGCTACCCACCTCGCGCAGTACCTGAACGTAGTTTAAATCCAGCAGCCAGTCGGCATTGTTGACCATCATTGCCTTGCCTTCGGAGAAGTCGATAAAGCGACTCATCTGCTCCTTGAAGCATTCGCAGTTGTGCTGGATGGTCTCCTCGGTCATCATCTGACGCATATCGGTTCTGCCCGAGGGGTCACCGATCATAGCGGTACCGCCGCCAATGAGGGCGATGGGCTTGTTGCCTGCCATCTGCAGTCTCTTCATCAGGCACAGAGCCATAAAGTGACCGACGTGCAGGCTGTCTGCGGTGGGGTCAAAACCGATGTAAAACACCGCCTTGCCCTCGTTTACCATATTTCTGATCTCCTCTTCGTTGGTTACCTGAGCGATCAGACCTCTTCTGACCAATTCTTCATAAAGTTGCATTTTTGTCATATCCTTTCGTTTTCAAACGTTTTTTAGCTATTTATTTATCCGTTTTCACGTTTTTTGTCCGTCCTTCAACAGCTCCTTTGCGCCATCAAGGATGGATTTCGTAATGTTGATGCCCCCCATAATGCGGGCAAGCTCCAGAATGCGCGCACTCTCGTCAAGGGCGCACACCTCGGTGCGGTTTCTGCCCTCCACCTCACTCTTGCTGATCTTGAAATGGCTGTGACCGCAAGCGGCAACCTGTGCCGAATGGGTGATGCAGAAGACCTGCGTGTATCCCCTATCTCCCGCAGCTTGATGCCGATCTTCTGGGAGGTCTTGCCCGAAATACCGGTATCAATCTCGTCAAAAACCAGCGAGGGGGTGGACTCCTTATCGGCAAGCGCCACCTTCAAGCCCAGCATAATGCGGGAAAGCTCACCGCCCGAGGCGATGTCCGACAGGGGCTTGGGCAATTCTCCCGGATTGGTGACGATCATAAACGCCACCTCGTCACAGCCGTTTGCACTAAGCTTTGGAGCGCCCTTGTCGGTCTGCACCTGATGGATGGCAATGCTGAATTCCACCTTTTCAAGGTCAAGATACCGAACCTGATCGTTTACGGCGCGTTCAAGCAGACCCGCGCCCGCTCTACGCATTTCAGACAGGATCAATGCCTGCCTGCGCGCCTCAATCACCGCTTTTTCAAGCTCGTCCTTCAATTCCGCAATCTGCCGATCTCTTTCGGCGTATTCCGCAAGCCGTTTTTTTGCCTGCTCCTCATAGGCGATCACGTTGGAAAGCTCTCCGCCGTATTTCTTTTTCAACGCCTTGATCAGATCAAGACGATCCTCAATGCGGTTTAACTCCTCGGTGGGATTGTCGGTGCACAGCTCGCAAACACTGTACGCCCCTCTTGCGATCTCCTCAAGCTCCAGCTTGCAGACCGTCAGTCTTGCGATATACTCTTCGCTCTCCGGTAAAGCCTCTGAGAGCTGCTCTAAAGCGGTGGAAGCGATCTCAATGAGATCTCCCGCCGATCCGCCCTTTTCGTTTTTATAAAGAGCTCTGTAGACAATGCGCGACTGCTTTGCCAGCTTTTGCGCATCTCTGACCACCTTTTTGCGGCTTTCAAGCTCCTCGTCCTCTCCTGCCTTCAGCTTTGCCTCGGAGATCTCCTTGATGGCAGTCTTCAAGCCTTTTACAGTCTGCTCCTTTTGGCCTTCTTCCTTTAAAAGAACAGAAAGACGGCTCTTTAAGCTCATGGAACGACTGTACTCTTCTTTATACCGTGAAATCTGTTCCTCGTTTCCGCAGAAGCGGTCGAGAAGTGTGATGTGCGTTTCGCTTTTTAAAAGGGTTTGGGTATCGTGTTGGCCGTGGATGCCTAACAGGATCTGACCTACCGTTTTCAGTCTGGAAAGAGGGACGGCTCTGCCGTTGATCTTGCATCCGCTTTTTCCTTCCGCAGTCAGGCTCCTTAATAGAAGCAGCTCACCGTTTTCATCGGGTGTGATGCCCTCCTCCTCCAGCCGCTTTAGACTATACGGATCTATCTCTCTGAAAAGTCCTTCAACCAGCGCCTCATGTTCACCGTTTCGGATCAGATCCTTGTCTGCCTTGGCACCAAGAAGCATCCTCACCGAGCCGATGATGATGGATTTGCCCGCTCCGGTTTCGCCCGTGAGTACGGTAAGCCCGGAGGAAAAATCAAGATCCAGCCGTTTGATCACCGCTATATTCTCAATGTGTAATGCCGAAAGCACCGTCTCACCTCGCTTTCTTTTTTGTCTTCTTTTATCTTCCTGTTATCTTCCTGCGATAATGGTAGAGATCTTGCTTTCGATCAATTCTCCCGCCACCTCGTCAGACACGGCAACGAAAATAGTGTCGTCTCCCGCAATGGTGCCGTAAATGCAGTTCATCTGCAATGAATCCACAGCGGCCGCCGCCGCCATGGCCATTCCGTTATAGGTCTTGACCACCACCAAATTACCGGCTCTCTTTACCGACACCACCGTCTCCCGCAGGATGGTGTGGAATTTGGCGTTGGGCTTGCCCTCCTCGATCATGGAGGAAGCATACTTGTAGTGCCCTCTGTCGGTGGCGATCTTGATGAGCTTCAATTCCTTGATGTCTCTTGAAACCGTTGCTTGCGTTGCCTTGAAGCCCAGTGCCTTCAGGCGTGCGATCAGCTCCTCCTGTGTTTCCACATCGTGATCGGTGATGATCGCCATGATCTGCTTTTGTCTGCTGTTTTTCATGTAGTGCTTCGTGGGCGCATTGCCCGTCCTTTCTTTGTCAGTTCATCATTTTTTCTCGCAGAGTATCGTAAAAGCCTCTGTCGGTCAATCTGACGAAGCGTGCCCCATAGGGACTTTTTTCAATGGTAAGCGCTTGCCCCGCCTCGAGAGTACGCTCCCTGCACCCATCAAGGGCACAAAGCATACTGCGGGAGAGTCTATCCGTATTTCTGATACGCAAAAGACTGTCTGGCGAAAAAATGAGAGGTCTTGCGGTGAAGGAGTGGGCGCAAACGGGTGTCAGACAAAAGCAGGAGAGAGAGGGATCCACCACGCTTCCTCCTGCGGAAAGTGAATAGGCGGTAGAGCCTGTGGGCGTTGCCACGATCATTCCGTCGCACCGATAGTTACCCACACTTCTGCCATTGCAAAAGACCTCTACCTCGACCACACCCGCCATCCCGTTTCTTGAAACAACAAGGTCATTTAAGGCATAGCCCGATTCACCCTCCAAGCTCACCTTCAGCATCATCCGCTCTTCCACGGTATACTCTCCCGAAAGCACCTTGTCAATCAGCAAAAGATCCAAACGGTCCATCTCTGCCAGATACCCCAAATGCCCGTAATTGACACCCAAAATGGGAGTGCCATAGGCTGCCGCCCGTTCTGCCGCATGGATGATGGCACCGTCTCCCCCAAGCACGAAGATCAGGTCGGATTTATAGGGTGCATCGTCTTCGTTTTTGCAGGTAAAGGGCTCATAAAGGGTGGCATCCTCTCCGCGGAAGCGCAGATATGCCATCAGCTGCTCTGCGGCACATTTGTCCTTTTGTTCTATTCTGCCCAAGATCACCGCAATCTTCATCGGCCGATCCTCCCTACTTGCCAAGCATCCTCCGCTCAGCGGTCATTATCGTATACTACGGCATGGATCTTCCTTTCATCCACGCTCTTTTCCCCGTTCAATCTGAAAAGGGCTATATATTCTCTGTTTCCGTCTCCCCCCTCTATGGGTGAGCGACAGAGATCCTCCATCAGAAAGCCAACCTGCTCTGCCTTTTGCTTCAGCTCCGTGATCACCCGAAGATGATCCTTTAAATCGGTAACGATTCCTTTTTTTGAAAGGGCCGCTCTGCCCGCCTCAAATTGGGGCTTGATGAGCGACAAAAAGGGCGAACCCTCCTTCAAAACACTTTTTAGCGGTTCATAGATCAGGCTTTGAGAAATGAAGGACAGATCGGAAACGGCAAGATCCACCTGCTCGGGCAGAGTGTCGGCACAAAGCTCTCTTGCGTTAAACTGCTCGATGGAAATGACCCGCAGATCGCTTTTTAAAGTGGGGTGAAGCTGATCTCTGCCCACGTCCAGCGCATAGACCTTTTTTGCGCCCTGCTCCAAAAGGCAATGGGTAAAGCCGCCCGTGGAAGCGCCCACGTCAAGGCAGGTCAGCCCCGCTGGGTCAAAATCAAAGGCACGAAGAGCGCCCAAGAGCTTGAGTCCACCCCTGCTGACATAAGGAAAGGCAAGCCCCAACAGCTCCACTTCCTTCCCTTCCACCTCAAGGGAGGGCTTTGCGGCAGGCGCACCGTTTACCAACACCAGTCCCTCCTTGATGCAGTATACCGCCTTTTGTCTTGAGGGAACCAGCCCCTTCGTTACAAGGTATTGGTCAAGGCGCATCTTACTTCTTTCTCGTTAAAGATCTCAAAGCGAATTCCACAAGATATTCGCTTCCCTCATAGCCCTTGATGGCGTCGACCGCCTCATTGATGAGCGCCTCCGCTTTGGCCAAAGCACCGTCCTTACCAAGCAGGGTCACGTAAGTGGTCTTTCTGTTCTTCACGTCACTCAGCGCACTCTTGCCAAGATCACGGGTAGACACCGAAACGTCTAAAATATCGTCCACGATCTGGAATGCCGCACCGAAATTCTTTGCATAAATGCGCGCAGCGGCAACAGCCTCCTCATCCGCTCCTGCCGCGATACATCCAAGCTCGCAGGCGGCAAGGAGCAGGTCGCCCGTCTTTTTGCCGTTGATGCGGTCAAGATCCTCGGTACCCACCGGCATATCCTCGTTGCGGATGTCCTCGTCCTGTCCGCCAACCATGCCCAGATACCCGCTCTTGTTTGCAAGAAGTGCCACCGCACGGGCGTTTTGCTCTGCGCTTAAAGCGGCATTTCCTGCGATCAGGGCAAACGCCTCGGTCAAAAGTGCGTCACCTGCCAGCATGGCAATGGCTTCACCATAAACTCTGTGGTTGGTGGGTCTGCCGCGGCGCAGATCATCGTTATCCATACAAGGCAGATCGTCGTGAATGAGTGAATAAGTATGCACGCATTCCACGGCGCAGGCATAGGGGATCGCTTGCTCCTCGTTCCCGCCGAAAAGCTTGCAGAATTCCAGCGTCAGGTGGGGACGAACTCTCTTTCCGGGCGCCAAAAGCGAATAGCGCATGCTCTTGATCAGATCCGAATTCCCGTGCACGGCGGGATAGCGGCGGTCAAACTCCTCGGTGATCATCTGTGCGTGCTTTTCAAGTCTTACGTCTTTTTCCGACATTTCTCTTCCTCCTGCGGCATCTTTCTTTGCTTGGGGGATGCAAACTTCCCCTTATAATTTCTCTTATACATTATACAATTTTTTTGCATAAAAGTCAACACCAAAGCGTTATTTCCTTCCTCTTAAAGGATGAATTTTCTGTGTATTTTTCTCCTTCAACGGTTCTTGCAAGAAATCGGCGGAAGTTAAAAAAATAATCCGCTCTCCCTCTTGAAAAAAGGCTCTGTTTGTAGTATAATAGACGAAACGCAAAAATGAACGAGGTTAAATTCCGATATGAAAAAGAGTTCGTCCGCTCTGTCCTTTTTTCTTTCAAAATTTCTTTTTCCCGCAACGGGTATTTTCACACTGTTGACCCTTCTCTTCTCGCTGTCCTTCAACACAAGAGGTCTGACCAGAGAAAAGATCTGGGTCATCGCCTTTCTTGCCTTTGGCATTGCGGCTTCAAACTGCATCTGCTATATCAAAAAGTTCAGTCTGTATTTCAAGGTCGCCACCCACTTCATCGCCCTTTCGGGTGTCCTTCTTGCCACCATGTATATGACCGGATATATGAAGACCGGCTCTTGGGTGGTTGTTTTGGTGGCATTCGTTCTTCTTTATGCACTGATCTGCCCTGTTTTCATCATCCGTGAGCTGCGGAAGAAAAGAAAGGAAAAAGAGCAAAAAAGCTACATTTCCATCTACGACAACATCAAAAAATAAGAAAGCACAAACAAAATTGAGAAGCCGTCCCGTGAACACGGGACGGCTTCTTGTTTTTGACTTGATGTTTTTCCGGATATCCAATTACTTCAGTCTCTTATCCATCTTCACAGAAAGCTTCGTGCCGATAGACTGGAAGATCTGCACCATAATCACAAGCAGGGCTACAGTGAGCACCATGACCGAGTAATTATAGCGGTACTGACCGTAGTTGATGGCGATGGCGCCAAGTCCGCCGCCGCCGATAACACCGCTCATTGCTGAATAACCGAGAATGGTGGTCAATGCAATGGTCACGTTGGAGATCAGCGAAGGAACGCTTTCGGGAACCATCACCTTCAGAATGATCTGCATGGGAGAAGCCCCCATACTCTGTGCCGCTTCGATGATGTTGGGGTTAACCTCGCGAAGAGAACCCTCCACCAGACGGGCAATAAAGGGGAAGGCCGCAAACACCAGCGGAACCACCGTTGCAATGGTACCGTATGACTGACCGATAATCAATCGGGAAACAGGGGCTACAAGGATCATCAAAATGAGGAACGGAACGGACCGTAAAATATTGATTACACCGTTGAGAACCGTCATGATCCAAGAAGGTAGAGGACGGATGCCGTTTTTGTCTCCCACAACCAGCACCACACCGAGAGGTAACCCCACTACAAGAGAGAATGCGGTCGAGAGGACGGTCACATAGAATGTTTCCCAGACGGCATTTGGAATTTCATTTTGTACAACCGATTTCAGCGTTTTAAAATCCAGATACTCAATGAACGTCCAATAAAGCTTGTCAAAAAATCCGGTCTCACCGTATTTCAGCGACACATCAAATGTTTTGATAACAGTTCCGTCAACGTCTTTGACGATCACCTTGAAGTCTTTGTAGTCTTCAACAGTTACGCACTTATAGGTAAATTGGGTGCCTCCTACGGGAAAAGGAGTCTCCTGTCCATCTACAATGTAGGAAAGCTTGACATCCTTTCCGCTTTTGTTGGAAATACTGAACACAAAAGAGTTTTCAAGTTCAAGAGATACCAGCTCACCGCTGTTGAGCAAATCTTTTGCATCCTTGATAGAGCCCTTTCGTCCTTTCACCACCAAAGTGATGCGATCGGGGTCGGGACGCTCTTTTGCGTCTGATTCGGTATCGGACTCAGCCACAGATTCACCGGATTCGTTCGTTTCTTCGGTGCTTGCAGAAAGTAAGACGCCATCTTCTGCACCGATAAAGAAGGAGAACAGAGGAAAGACCAGGAGAATGACCAGCAGAAGCAGCGCTACTTTTTTAGCATTCATCATTTTCATTTCAAACCTCCTCCACGATCACATCTTGTACGGATTCAAGATAGGCAAGCGCCTCTTTGTACTTTTCTTCTCCGCCGGGCACACCCAAAAGCATGGTGCCGTACACCTTATCGTCCACACATCTGGTGGTAGCCGACAGGATGTTTGTCAAGATGTTCTTTTCCGCCGCCATGGTAGCAATCAACGGTGTTCCTGCAGACTGCGCACCATTGAAGATCAGGCGAATACGCTTTTCGTTTGCGGGGTTCGAAACCAGTTCATCGGCACCGTTGGGGAAAACCAACCGTCTTGCCGCCGACGATTTGGGGCTGGCAAATACCGTTCCCACAAGTCCTTCCTCCGCAACCACGCCTCCATCAAGAATGGCGACCTTGTTGCAGATCTCCTGCACCACGCTCATCTGGTGGGTGATGACCACCACGGTGATACCAAGCTTTCTGTTGATATCCTTGATCAATTCAAGAATGGAATGGGTGGTGTTGGGGTCAAGAGCAGAGGTTGCCTCGTCGCAAAGAAGAACCTTGGGGTTTGTTGCAAGGGCTCTTGCGATGGCCACTCTTTGCTGCTGACCACCCGAAAGCTGTGCGGGGTACGCCTTTGCCTTGTCGGGCAGTCCCACCAGCTCCAAAAGCTCCATCGCCTTTTTCTTAGCGTCGGCGGACTTCATACCCGCCAGCTCCATGGGGAAGCAAACGTTTTTCAGACAGTTTCTCTGCATCAACAGATTGAAGCCCTGAAAGATCATGGTGATCTCTCTTCTTGCCTCACGCAGTCCCTTAGCAGAAAGTGCTCCCATATCCTTGCCGTCAATGATCACGCTTCCCTCGCTGGGTCTTTCCAGCATGTTGATACAACGCACAAGGGTACTTTTTCCGGCACCGCTCATACCGATAATGCCGTAAATGTCACCGTCTTCAATTGTCAGATTGATGCTTTTGAGTGCTTCGACCTTTCCGCCGGAGGTCTCAAAGGTTTTGGACAAATTTACAATTTCGATCATTATGTTTCACCTTTCTTCCCTTTCGGGGAAAAAATCAAGGTTTTCAAAAAACAGACAAGCACGGGTCACCTTCCGGCAACCCGTGTCCTATTTCAAACTATTAGTTCAGTGCATCCAGATTTGTCTGCTTACCGCCGTACAGACCCATGGGTTCTACGTGTACTGCAAGAACGGAAACCAGGTGCGTACCCTTCTCCAGGTTGAAGTCGTTCAGGTAAGGAACGTGCTGGAAGTAGTTTGCGTCAATTTCGCCGCTTTCAACAACATTGTTGGGAACGATGTAATCGTTGAACTCTCTGATGTCCAAAGTGATTTCTTTTGCAGCAAGGATGGTCTTTGCGATCTCAAGGATTTCAGCATGGGGAACAGGAGAAGCAGCAACAGTGATGGTGGTTCCCTTCAGCTCGTCGTAGTTCAGGGATGCATCGTAGCCGTCGCCGGGGTTTTCAACAATGCCCACAACATTACCTTTGTACTCATCAGAAATGAAGTCAGCAACCTGCTGGCTGGAAAGTGCCGCGATGAGAGCCTTGGTCTTTGCAGTCTCCTCGTTGCCTTCCTTAACTACGAGAATGTTACCGTATGCAGATGCGGAGCCTTCGATTGCAAGAGAGTCGGTCTTGGGATTCAGACCTGCTTCAACAGCGTAGTTGGTGTTGATCACAGCATAGTCAAACTCAGTGCGCTTCAGGGGCAGCTGCGCTGCTTCCAGCTCAACGAACTCAATATTCTTGTTATACTTGGTGATGTCACGAATGGTAGCGGTGATGCCTGCAGCAGGATCCAGCTCGATGTAGCCAAGGGTCTCCAGAAGCAGAAGTGCTCTTGCTTCGTTGGTAGTATCGTTAGGAATACCGATGGTGATCTTTTCGCCATTGTCTCCGCCCTCGGAGGTGGAAGTGTCTGCAGAGGGAGAGTTGTTTTCATCAACGGTACCGGTGGTGTCACAGGATGCAAATACTACGAGAGAGGCGAGCAGTACTGCCAGCACTGCAAGGATAGATACGATTCTTTTCATGGTTTGGTTTCTCCTTAAAATTTAAGTTGGATTGAATTTGTTTGTGTTTGTTTAAATTGCGGCAAAGCCGTCGTTTACGGTTGTTTCTATGTTCAGATGCGAAGGCTCACATTCGCGACCACAAGCAAGTGACGCCTCTGACCTTGGAAACGGAGAACTTCATTTGTGTTCCTCCTTCTTTACAGTTTGCATTTTCGGTGGCGGAAAAAAAAACGGGAAGCCCACGGGCTTCCATCAAATAACCGCCGATCGGATCAAAACCGAACTTCGCTTTATCAGGATCTGTGCCCGGGAAAAACAGCGCAGGAAAGCATGCACATGGGACGCATGTACATCATATTCATGGACATTTCGATGCGTACGTTTTTCATGTCGGCACTCCTTTCAAAAACTATGCGCATATCATAGCACAAAGTTTTCGGTCTGTCAATAGCTTTTCGCAATTTTTTTGAAAAAATATGAACTTTTTGTGATTTCTTCTATTTTTCTGAAAGTTTATTCGTTTATACGAGGTGCATTCACTGTTTTCATAAATATTTTTCCGTTTTTCTTGCTATTTTTTCAAAAAGCCCTTGCATTTCCTCCAAAAGTGTGGTATACTTCGAAAGTCGTCCTTTTTTGGGCGAAAAATAAACGTATATATTACACTTTAAGGAGAAAAACATGAAAAAGATTTTAGCACTTCTGCTGACCGTGGCAATGCTTCTGTCGGCAACAATCGTATTCGCTTCCTGCAGCGAAAAGGAAGACAAGGTTCTGGTTATGGCGACCAACGCAACCTTCCCTCCCTATGAGTACATCGGCGAAGGCGACAAGATCGTCGGCATCGACGCAGAGATTGCTGCAGAGATCGCAAAGAAGCTGGACATGACCCTGGAGATCAAGGACGTGGACTTTGGTTCCATCCTCGGTGGCGTAAAGGGCGGCAAGTATGACATCGGTATGGCCGGCATGACCGTGACCCCCGACCGTCTCAAGGAAGTAAACTTCACCACCTCCTATGCAAAGGGCGTACAGGTGATCATCGTTAAGGCAGACTCCGGCATCACCTCCGCTGCTGACCTTACCGGCAAGAAGATCGGTGTTCAGCAGGACACCACCGGTGACATCTACGCTTCCGATACCGTTGAAAACGGTGGCTTCGGTGACGAGAACGTGACCCGTTACAAGAGTGGTAACGACGCAGTTCTGGCTCTGACCTCCGGTAAGATTGATGCAGTGATCATCGACAAGGAGCCCGCAAACAGCTATGTGAAGACAAACGAGGGTCTGACCATCCTTGAAACTCCTTACGCTGACGAGGACTACGCAATTGCCGTTTCCAAGGACAACCCCGAGCTTCTCCAGAAAGTCAACAAGGCTCTTGAGGAGCTGATCGCTGACGGCACCGTTGCAGCGATCATCAACAAGTACATCCCCGCTGAGGGCTGATTCCTTTACAAACTGCCGGAGGCAAGGCACTGACCAAGCCTCCGGCTTTTTAAACGAAATACCACCAGAAAGGACGTCGACTTTTTCCGACGCGTATTTGAAGCATGATGAAAAAAACTCAAAAACTTCTGATCGTGCTGTTGCTTTTTCTTTTTCTCCTTCCCGCTACATCCGTATATGCAGAGCCCTCCCTTAACCCCGAGGAGCCTGCCTCGTCGGACACCGAATCAACACCCGCAAAGGATTATTCCTCTCTCATTTCGCTGACTGTCGTTGGCGATAACGGCAAGATCTACAAGCTCAAGCAGCTGTCGGGCAGCGGCAGTCTTATTTCCATGTCCGAGGTGAACACCATCTCCTTCGTTTTCAAAATGGACAAGAGCCTGCCTGCCACCAAGATCGTTTATACGGCAAAGGGTGAGGAGCCGAAGGAGGTCACCTCCACCAACTTCTCGGTACTCTTTATTTCGGAAAAGCAGTACGGAGACATCAACGTCAATGTCTGTGATAAGCAGACGGGCGAGATCTTCGCAACGTACACGGTAAACGTTTCATACAGAGAAACCGGAAAGCTGGAGCTGGCCTTCTGGAAGGCCTTGGGGGAATTACACAACACTTTCATTGCAGAGCAGCGCTACGTAATGCTTCTGCAGGGCCTGAAAAACACCCTCATTCTGACCTTTGCCTCGGGGGTGCTGGGACTGCTCATCGGTACCGTTGTTGCGTCGGTACGCTCTACCTTTGATAAGAATAGGGAAAGCTATGAGAAAAGGGGCGGCTTTTTCTATCTGTTCATCCGCTTCCTCAACGGTGTTTGCAAGTTATATCTAACCGTTATTCGCGGCACGCCCGTGGTGTGCCAGCTGCTGATCTTCAGCTTCGTCATCTTCTCTTCCCTGCCCACCGAGCTTGACGTGCTCATTGCCATCATCGCCTTCGGTATCAACTCGGGCGCATACGTTGCCGAGATCTTCCGTGGCGGCATCATGGCTATTGACCACGGACAGTTTGAGGCAGGCAGATCCCTTGGCTTCAACTATTTTGAGACCATGGTCTACATCATCATCCCCCAGATGTTCAAGGCGACACTTCCTACTCTATGTAACGAATTCATCACTCTGCTGAAAGAGACTTCCATCGCAGGCTACGTTGGTCTGATGGATCTGACAAAGGCAGGCGACCGTATCAGAGGCGCAACCTTCTCGGCATTCCTGCCCCTTATCGGTGTAGCACTCATCTATCTGCTTCTGGTGACGGTTCTTACAAAGCTGGTTGAAAAGCTGGAAGTGAAGTTAAGAAAATCCGAACGATAAGACCGCTGTGAAAGGAGTAAACAATGAGTACCAATTTGATTGAAGTACGTGATTTGAAAAAGCACTACAACGGCGGCAAGGTCAAGGCCCTTGACGGTGTGGATCTGGACATCGCAAAGGGCGAAGTGGTGGTGGTCATCGGCCCTTCGGGCAGCGGTAAATCCACCATGTTGCGATCGCTGAACCTGCTGGAGATCCCAACCTCGGGCAGCATCGTTGTAAACGGCGTGGACATCACCGGCAAGGATGTCAACATCAATAGACACAGAATGAAGACCGGCATGGTCTTCCAGCATTTCAACCTGTTTCCCCATAAGACCATCCTACAAAACATGACCATGGCACCCACAAAGCTTTTAAAGGTGCCAAAGGACGAGGCTGAGACAAAGGCCATGGAGCTGCTGGGGCGTGTTGGTCTTGCCGACAGAAAGGATGCCTATCCTTCCCAGCTCTCGGGTGGTCAGAAGCAGAGAGTTGCCATTGTCAGAGCCCTTTGCATGAATCCCGAGGTACTGCTCTTCGACGAGCCCACCTCCGCCCTTGACCCCGAAATGGTGGGCGAGGTGCTGGACAGATCGGAAG
>JAGBIB010000199.1 GCA_017935195.1 Clostridia bacterium | reverse complement strand
CCGTTTGGAAGCCCAATCTCGCCATTTTCGGTTCCTATCTTTTTGGTGGATTATACATCCTGTTCAACTACATCGACGGTGCAAGCATGGAGATGATCCCTGTTTTGAAGATGCTTCCTTATTTGGTCACCATCGTCGTGTTGATCGTGGTAAGCATGCGCAAGAAGAAGGAAAACCAGCCTCCCGCATCCCTCGGACTTTCCTATTTCAGAGAGGAACGGTAAAGGTTGCTGCTATTTTCAAAAAAGACAGACTTCGGTCTGTCTTTTTTTTTAAGGAGAAGGAGAATTCGGTGTAAAATTGGGATTTTTTATTTTTATTTTAAAAGAGGGAAAAAGCCGAGTCGGTGTTGACAAAAGAGGGATTTTGTGATAGAATAATATGAACACCGTACACGAAAGATTTTTGTGAAGCGGTGTTGCGAATTGGCGGTGCGATGCATAAACTGAGAAAAGCAACGCACAATTCGTTTTATCGGAAAAACTGCAGACAGGCGGTTATTTACGGAGGCATACATGATCGATACCGGAATGGAATACGATTTTCAGCATATAGGTGATGTTTTCAGACTGCGGGGCAACGTGGTGCGTGTGGAACCCATCAGCGGTGGAAATATCAACAAGACTTTCAGAGTGGTCTATAACAGAGACGGGGGAGTGGAGAAATCTTATCTCTTCCAAAAGATCAATACCTACGTGTTCAAAAAGCCCGAAGAGGTGATGGAGAACATTGATAGAGTGACCACTCATATCTACCGTAAAAGAGGGGGCGTGAATGTTCTTCATTTCCACCATACGGCAGAAGGGAAAAACTATTATGAGTTTCCCGAGACTCACGATTTCTGGAGAGTGTGTAACTATCTTGATTCGGTGACCTTTGACGTTTGTGATGATGTGCAGGTGTTATATCTGGCAGGGGTTGCCTTTGGAATGTTCCAAAAGGACCTCAGCGATTTTGATGCATCCCTTCTTCACGAGACGATTTCCTCCTTCCATGATACCGAAAAGCGTCTTGATACCCTTTTTGAGAGTGTGGAAAGCGATCCCTGCGGCAGAGTTGCCGAGGTCAAGGAGGAGATCTCCTATATTGCAAGCGTGAGAGAAAAGGCGGGCACGCTGAGCAGGCTGCAAAAGGAGGGGGTATTACCTCTTCGTGTTACCCACAACGACACCAAGATCAACAACGTGCTGTTCCATCCCGAAAACTACCAGCCCTTGACGGTGATCGATCTTGACACCGTTATGCCGGGACTTGTTGCCAACGACTTTGGTGATGCGGTACGCTTTGCGGCAAATACATCGGTGGAGGACGAAAAGGACGTGTCCAAGGTCTCCTTTGATCTTGAAAAGTTCAAGGCCTTTGCCGAGGGCTTCATCCCCTGCCTGAAGGACAGCATGACCGAGCAGGAGATCAATACCCTGGCACTTAGTGTTTTTTGCATCACGGTGGAGCTTGCCTCCCGATTCCTCGACGACTATATTACCGGTGATAAGTATTTCAAGACCCTTTACGAGGGACACAATCTGGTGCGCACCAGAGCCCAGCTTACCCTTGCCAAGGACATTGAAAGAAAGCTGCCGCAGATGGAAAAGATCGTTGCCGAGATCTGCTGAGGAAAAGGGGTATTTTGCCGTAAAACGGTTTAAAAATCATGAAAGGAATGCCCTTGGGGGCGAGAATGGCCATGAGTAAAACCAAAAAGATCCTGATTGCAATCGGAGCGGTGGTCGGTGGAATTGCACTTCTGTGTGCTATCGGCTACGGCATCGTTTACGGTGTATTGACCCATCTGTTTTCAAAGACCAATTATATATCCGAACCCGAGATCAGCGTGCCCTCAAGCTGGGACGTGGATGAGGACGGGATCGGAGCAAGCACCGATCTTGAGGATCTGATCAATCAGCTTGAAAAGGAAGAGGCGGAAAAGAATCAAAACGCCGATTGAAAAGAAAAGAAGAAAGCCCCGAATGCATTTTCGGGGCTTTTTTGTGGGGAAATTTCCATTAGGGAAAGATTTGTATTGAAAAACAAAGTCGAATGTGGTATAATGAAAAGAAAAGGAACGGAGGGAATTATAGTGCTGAATTTGCATGAATCCGGAGAGATGTATTTAGAATCCATCTATGTGCTCTGCAAGAAAAAAGGTGCGGTCAGATCGGTGGATGTGTGCGAATATATGGGATACTCCAAGCCCAGCGTGAGCAGAGCGGTGGGACTCCTTAAAAAGGGCGGTTATCTGACCGTAGACAAGGACGGCTATCTTTCCTTGACCGAGGAGGGTGTGAAAACCGCTGAAAAGACCTATGAAAGACACACCGTGCTTTCTGAGGCCTTCGAGATGATGGGTGTGCCGAAGGAGGTTGCCGCGAAAGATGCCTGTCGGATAGAGCATCACATCAGTGATGTGACCTTTGATGCTCTGAAGAGCTATCTCAAAAGGGTGAAGGAAGGATCATAAGGAAGGATCATAAGGAAAGAATCCGAGAAAAACAAGGACAAGCGCAATATCGCATGTAGAGGAAACGGCATGGAAAAGATCGTTTTGCCCCGTGGGTGGGAAAACTGGACAATTGAAGAACTGATCGGCAGGGGATCTTACGGTGCGGTCTACAGAGCAAGCTGTGAAGGAAAAAAGGCGGCCATCAAGATCATTGAAGTGCCCGCAGGAGGAGACGACCTGCCTCAGGAGCCTTTGAAAAACGAAGAGGAACGGGCGACGTACTGTACACGCATTGCAGAGGAAGCCTTTTGCGAAATTGCGGCAATGCGTACCCTGAAGGACAGTGCGCATACCGTGCAGGTGGAGGATTTTGCGGTCGTTTCGGATGCAAAGCAAATGCTCTGCCGCATTTTTATCCGTATGGAGCTGCTTTCTCCTCTTTCTGCAAGAATGTCTTTTTTGCTTGAGGATCCCACCGAGCAGATCAAGCTCGCCAAGCATATGGCAATGGCCTTGCGGGACTGCGCAAAAAAAGGTATATTACACAGAGACGTCAAGCCGAGCAACATTCTCGTGGATGAGAAGGGCAACTATAAGCTTGGCGATTTTGGCGTGGCAAAAAGTCTGGAGGGACTGACCTGCACCCTCTCCGGTAAGGGTACCTTTGGCTATATGGCACCCGAGGTGGCATCGGGCAGCAGATACGATCACAGAGCCGACATCTATTCGCTGGGTTTGGTGCTGTACCGTTTTGCAAACAACAACAGAATGCCCTTTCAGGATACCGAGAAGCAGCTGCTTTTGCCCTCTGAGCGTAGAGTTGCCACCGAAAAAAGGATGAAGGGTGATCCGCTTCCCCCACCCGTCAATGCCTCAAAGGACTTTTCCGAAATTATTTTAAAGGCTTGTGCTTTTGATCCTGCGGATCGTTTTGAAAGCGCTGAACAGATGCTTTGCGCCCTTGAAAATGCAGAAAAAGGGATCCTGTTTTCTGACGCTGACCAAATAAAGCAGAAGAAAAGGGGAAGAAAAGGGGCTGTCGTTCTGTCGGCGGTTGCACTTCTTTTGGCTTTGCTTTTGAGTCTGCAATGTTGTTTTTACATAGGAAAGAAGGATGCGCTTCCAACGGATGCGCCCTCGTTCTCTCAGGAGGGCATTTTGTCGGATGAGAGCGATTTCTTGGAAAGCCTTGGAAAATCCTCGGCTTCAGAGGGTGTGATACCCTCTTTTGCCCCTTCATCCAAGGAGCAGGTCGTTTCAAAGGAAAGCGAAGAGAATCCAACTATCGCATCGGATGACGGCAGTTCTCCTTCTTTAGATGCGTGTGATCACAGTCGGGTCATCCTTCTTGCGGCAAAGCAGGTCAGTTGTATCGAAAACGGGTTGACCGAGGGTGAACAATGCGCCCTTTGTGGGGAAATCTTAAAAGAACAGCAGGCGGTAGTCGCGATGGGACATAGCCTTGATCGCGATCACGTCTGCACGGTGTGCGGCTTTGAGCAGGACTATTTTGATTGGGCGATTGCCGACGGTGTGATGACGGTGGACGGCAGAGGTGCCATTTCCGGTGAACTGCCGCAGGTGGCAAGGAACGGCATACCTGTTTATCCTTGGGCAGATCGCACTGCAGAGATCACAGAGATTTTGGTGGGTGACGGCATTACCGAGATCGGAGACTATGCCTTTTCGGGTCTTGAAAATGTAACAGAGATCACCTTTGGTGAGTCTGTGGGGAGCTTAGGACAATATGCTCTGTCCCACTGTCCGAAGCTGAGGGAGATCGTGTTTCATAAATCGATCGGTTTTATCGGGCAGGATGCGTTTACTCAGTCCATCGCCCTTGAAAAGATTACCCTGAAGGGACAGAGCAAGGAGCAGTTTTTAAGCTTTGCCACCGAAAATGATGCCGAACTTTTGGGAAATCCGGATATCGACTGGATGGTGAAGGGACTTGTCCACGAGCATCAGCCTGTCGCCATTCCCGGGGTGGCAGCTACCTGCCAAAAGACGGGACTTAGCGAAGGAAGCTACTGCTCGGTGTGTGGGGAGATGTTGGTGGCGCAGACCGTGGTGCCCAAAGCTGCCCACACCGAGAAGATCCTGCCTGCCATCACCCCCACCTGCACCCAAAGCGGACACAGCGAAAAGACCATTTGCGCCGTGTGCGAGCTGGTGCTTGACGAAGGGCAGATTTTAACGGCAGATCACGAATACGAGCAGGATGGCAATTGCATTTTCTGCGGTGCGCACTATACCGAGGCCTTCGTTTATTCCTTGAATGAAGAAAATACAGGTTATGTCCTGCAAAGCATCGGAAATTATAGCGGCACCACCGTTACGGTGCCCGAGTATCATAAGGGACTGCCCGTTTTGGCGGTGGGAGACGGAAAGAATGCCGTTTTTTCTGCCAAGACCACCGAAAAGGTGATCCTTGGTGGGCAGGTTTTAACGATTGAAGAGGGGGCTTTTGAGAATTGCACGGCGTTAAGGACCGTTTCGCTAAACGACACCCTTAAGAGTGTGCGGGACCGCGCCTTTTACGGCTGTGCTTCGCTGCGGAGCATGACCTTCAAGGAAGGGCTTGCCCATCTTGGCGCACAGATCTTCTATGGTTGTGACGCTCTTGAATACGTGGTTCTGCCAAAGACCCTGAATATCGTTTCTGCCTTTGAGCGACAGAATAACGGGATGAAGGGCAGGCTCTTCTGCTATCAGCAGGAAGCGGATGCTGATTGGTTTGTCAGCGGGTCGATGCCCGACGTTTATTTTGCGGATGATTGGCAGTATCACGAGGGCAGACCCACCCCGATCTCCTCCATCCATGTATGTACCTTTGAGCCCTACGTGCCCCATGTTGCGGCGACTTGCACGAGAGATGGCAGGACTTCCGGATCATATTGTGCGGGGTGCGGAACGGTTGCAGAGTACCAACGAGGAATCAAATGCCTTGGTCACGACTACGTGGACGGTGCGTGCAGCCGCTGCGACGGAACGCTATTTGAATATGAGCTGGTCGAAAAGGATGGCGAGCGCTACTATAGCCTTGCCAATACACTCTATACCGACGAGATGAAGGGAAGAGACTTGGTGATCCCCTCCTATTTTAATGGTCTTCCCGTGAGGGAGCTGGGGAACGACTGTATGTGCGGGGTAAAGTTAAACAGTCTTACCATTCCGTCTACAGTTATGTCTATCAGAGTAGATGCTTTTTCATCTTCGCAGATCACTCAACTGAATATTACAGATCTTGATGCATGGTGTCGCATGGAAATTGAATGCTCTTCAACTTGGCCCGGTTCAAGTCTTGGAGGCTCGGATCTGTATTTAAACTGGGAGCCCGTTACTGAGGTGATCGTTCCCGATGACGTGACAAGACTTGAGGGTCAATTTGAAGGCTTTGAGTCGATCGTCAGCGTGACGCTGCCCAAGGGGCTTGAATATATCGGATACGCCACCTTCAGCGGTACGTCGATCACCTCAATCGTCATTCCCGAGGGTGTGAAGGAGATCGGATCGCATGCCTTCTATGAGTGCTCTGAATTGACCGATGTGACCCTGCCGCAGAGCATTGAGCGCTTGAACGAGCGTGCTTTTCAGGGTTGTGAAAGCTTGACGGACCTGACCCTTCCTTCAAATCTGAAGTATATCGGTAAGTATGCTCTTTCGGGATGCGGGCTTACGTTGATCATCATTCCCGATGGGGTGAAGGAGATCGATGAGCTTGCATTTTGGAGGTGCGAGTCGTTGAAGGCACTGTATATTCCCGCATCTGTTGAGCGTCTTGGAAAAGAGCTTTTGAGGGACTGCGCTGCTTTGGAGGGCATATATTTTGAAGGTGCTCTTCCGCCCGCTCAGCTTGGAGAAAATTGGGATGCCACTACTGCAAAATGGTATTTTGAATACTCTGCTGCCGAATTTGAGCAAGCGATCGGAAGGTGAGCGCAGAGATTGGCAAAGTGCCGCAGGGTAAAAAGAAAAGAGGAGAAACGTGAATTATAACATAGACGAATTTGAATTTACCGTAAGGGGCAGGCAGGCTTTCGAAAAGACGATCAGCGACCCTGACTTCGGTCAACGGGAGGCACAGGTGATCTATCAAAGGCTGCAAAGCGATTTTGCGCCCGTCCCCTTTTGCGACTATCTGAAGAGATACATCTACCGCAAGGCGGGACTTCAGGGCGATCCCTCCTCTATTTCCCCGGAAATCTACGTGGACATCGTGGTGGACTCTTTTAAGGAACACGAAACGGGAGCATCCTTTGATCGTAAGACCACCAAGGTCAGAGCTCTTGCAAAGAATTGGCTGACCCAGCAATCGGCAAGAAGGGAAGTGGTCTTCCTTTTAGGCTTTGGTCTTGGAATGTCTCTTGAGGACGTGGAGGAGTTTCTTGAGAAGGCGCTGAGGGAGCCTTATATGAATGTGAAGGATCCTTTGGAGGTGATCTGCCGCTACTGCTTTAAGAAGGGCTATTCCTTTGGCAAGGCGATGCAGCTTTTGGATATTTATCGCACGCTTTCGCCTTCAAAAAGCGAGATGCTTGATGAGCCCACCTCCAAGGTGCGGATTAGAGCGGATCTTTGCTCTACCGATCAGATGTTCCTTTCCCATCTTGCTTGCATCAAGGGAGAGGAGCGGGCGTTTCGTCAAAGTGTGAGTGCAAGGGAACAGTTTGACCGTCTTTACGAGGCGGGCAGAGAGATGATCGCTGAGTTTTATAACCGCCCCGAGCAGTGGAGAAGACATATGCTTTACGGCAAGGATCTGCTTGGGAACCTGCTGGTGCTGCCCGAGGAGGAGCGAACCAGAAACCTGGCTCTTCGTTTTCCCGGGGACAAAAGCGACTTTAAAAAGGAACAGATCAAGGAAAGTGACTTTGAAAGAGTCATTCTCTCTGCCATTCCCCGCAATGCGCACGGAAATCTTTATCCCTGCAAGGACAGTACCCTTTCTTCGGTTTTGGGCTTAAGACGGCTCAGCGCTCAGCGGCTTGGAGCGATCAGAAGGGGAGAGGAGGCGGTTGATCGCTTCGATCTTCTCACCCTCCTGTTCTTCGTCTATTCTCAAAGCTTATATGATTTTCCCGATCCCGCAGGACGACGTTCGTCCTTTGAAAAGGAGGCCAACGGGATCCTTTCCGCTTGCGGTATGGGACAGCTTTATTACGCCAACCCTTATGAGGCATTTCTGATGCTTTGTCTATCTTCCGAGTTGCCCCTTTGCACCTATGCCGACGTGTGGGAGCTTTCCTACGGTGCGGTGATCACACCGGAGGTCGATCTTTAAACAGGCGTTCGATGAAGGCGCATTCGGCCTCTTCCAGTGCAGAGAAATCCATGGCACGACCATAGATCTGCTCCATCTGCAGGTGAAGGATCTTTATGTCGGAAAGCAGAGAAAGCGCTTCTTTGGTCAGAATGCCTTCTGCCTCCCTATACTGCTTTGACCGCTCCTTCTGCTTTTTTGATGGGCGGTCAAAGAGCCGACGGGGATCAATGATCTTTTCCTTTTCACTTCCTTCGGCTTCCCCGCATCGGAAGAGCACACCGCTTTCTTCAAAATAGAGGGCGGCTGGGCAGAGGGTCAGCGGATCGGAAAGCAGAATGCAGGACTGTTTTTTCTCTTGCACCTTCAAAAAGAGCTTTTTTATCAGGAGCAGCTCTCCACCGAATGAGGTGGGCTGAAGGGTGTAGATCCTTTGAGCTTTGCTAAGGAGGGCATCAGATAAAAGTGCGCCTTGCATACTGAGGGCTCTGTCAAAAAGTGAGCGGATCTTGCCCGTTTGTGCGCCTGCTTTTTTTTGCCACCCCGAAAGGACACGGTCGACCCTTTCCTCAATGAGCAGCTCCTTGGCGATATCCTGGCTGCAAAGAGCGACGTTTTTTCCTCCTTCCAAAAGGAGATAGACCTTTCGGTAAAGCTCTTTTTTTTGCTTTGAAAGGGTCTCAAGCTCTGTTTTATGCTTTTTCAGGATGTCAGCATTCCAAAAGCGACCCGTGTCGATCAGATCTTCTCTTGCTCCGGGTAAAAGGGGATCGATGAGATGGGGAGACGTGGCATCTGCAAGGGCGATGCCGAGGGTGGGTAAAAGCAGACCGTCAAATGAGGACGGATCGGAGGAGCAAAGGATGGGCAAGGTGGGCAGATCACGTTTGATCGCTTCCCGCCACACCCTTTTCATGAAGGAGGATTTTCCCGTGCCCGAGCCACCCTTGACGAGATAGAGGGTGGGATAGTCCTTGAAAAGCTCCTCAAAATGCGAAACGAAGCCGAAGCCCGAATTGGCGCAGGCAAACAGTCCGCCTTCTGCCGAAAAACGAGTATAATTGATCATAAGCGCTCCTTTTTTGCTTTTTTATAAGCAGTATATGTAAAAAGAGTCCGAACGAAACAGATTGAAGCAAAGAAAAAAGACGGATGTTGTTGCATCCGTCTTGGTGGTCAGCGGTCACTGTCCTTCTTTTTTTTGTGGGCGGGGCTTTTGAGGGTGCTTCTTCTTTTTACGCACCGAAAAGCCGAAATCGCCCAGCTTTTTGCCAAGGGCAAAGTATTCACCGTGGGCGTATGCGGCAAGACCGCTCTTTTCAAGGCAGAGCCTGCCGTTTTTGTCCATCAGCCTCTCGTCTGCCGTTACCGCCACCACGTCCAGAAGAAACATATGGTGGCTGCCCAGCTCCATCACCTGAAAAACCTTGCATTCAATAGACAGCGGGCTTTCGGCAAGGGTGGGTGCGGACACGGCAGTGGAGGGAATGGGCGTGATGCCGCACTGTTCAAATTTGTTTAAATCTCTACCCGATCTGACCCCGCAAAAGTCAGCGGTGCGCACAAGACCTTCGGTGGTCAGATTGATGACCACCTCGCCCGTTTCCTTGATGAGTCCGTAGGAATAGCGCTCGGGGCGGATGGAAACATAGGTTTTCGGGGGGCGGGTGTTGATGATGCCCGTCCAGGCGGCGGTCATCACGTTTGGTTTTTCCATGGTTCCGCAGGTAATGAGTGCGGGGGGGAGCGGTGCCATTAACGCACCGCCTTTAAAAAGAACTCGGCTCATAGTCTATCCTTTTTCTGCCGCACCTTGTCTGCGGCAAGCATTATTTTCTCATACTACTATACCACAACGGCGGCGAAATGTCAAAGCATTTCTTCTATTCTTTTGCCGCAGAAAGGATGCGCTTTGAAGATCTTAAAAGAAACGAAGGATTATATCCTCTTTGTAAAGCCGGTGGGGATGCTATCCGAGGAGGAGGGCAACAAGCAAAGCGTGCCCAAGGCACTGAAAGAATATCTTTTGGAAAAGGGAGAAAGAGATCCGAAGATCTTCACGGTGCACCGTCTTGACAGAGATGTTTCGGGGGTGATGGTGGCGGCAAAGAACAGCCGAACCGCTTCGCTCCTTTCAAGGGCGGTGGCAGAAAGAGCCGTCGAAAAGGAATACCTGGCGGTCATCAAGGGCGTGCCCGAGCAGGTGGAGGGGCGCTTGGAGGATCTGCTTTTCCGTGATGCCTCCGGAGGCAAGACCTACGTCACCGATCGTATGCGTAAGGGTGTCAGGGATGCCGCTCTTTCCTATCGTCTGCTTGAAACGGTGCAGGAGCCGGAGGTGGGCTCCCTCGGCCTTGTACGTATCCGCTTGCACACCGGGCGCACCCACCAGATCAGAGTGCAGTTTGCCTCAAGAAAGCTGCCTCTTTACGGAGACGGCAGGTACGGTGCGGGCGATGGCAAGCAACGCCCCGCTCTCTTTTCCTGCAGACTGTCCCTTGAAGGATGGTTTGACTGCACCGAAATGCCCACTGACTATCCCTTTTCTCTGTTTTCTGCCCTTAAAAAGGGCATCGATCTGAAAGCAGACCCCCTTTGCTTTTAAAGGGGGTTCTTTTTTTGAACGGCTTTTGCCTTTTTGCATAAACTGTTAAAGGTACTCTTCTTTTGCGGAGCAAAACGGCAGAGGGGGCGAAAATTTGTTTTATTCCATATTTATTTACAATTTTAATTGGAAAAAATCAAAAAAAACCCTTTTCAGAAAAGAAAATATGTGATACAATAGAATAGTATAGAGAGGTCTGCCTTCTTAAAGATAAAAGGGCAGTGCCATGCTCCGCTTGGCGGAAAGCGCAGGGAGAGGAGGAGCTTTCTTCCTTACCATAGCTTTGCGGTGGATGCCGCAATACCAAAATGAAAGGACGTGCCGCAGGGCACGGGATATACATAATGGAAAAAATTCTGATAGATGGCGGCAAGCCGCTGGTAGGTGAGATTGAAACAAGCGGCATGAAAAATGCCGCATTGCCCATCATCTTTGGCTGTCTTTTGGTAAAGGATCGCTGTGTGATCGAGAATCTGCCCGAGATTGATGACGTGGAGGTCTCGCTGCAGATTTTGGCAGATATGGGCGCAAGGATCGAGCAGATCGACCGCACCACCTATGCCATCGACTGCACCAAGGTCAGAGGAGGAAGCTCCTCCTTGGAGCTGGTGCGCAGATTGCGTGCCTCCTACTACCTGCTGGGCGCTGAGATCGGCAGATACGGTAAAGCCTATGTGGGTTCACCCGGCGGATGCGATTTCGGATGCAGACCCATTGATCAGCATATCAAGGGTTTTGAGGCACTGGGATGTACCGTTCGGATGGACGGCAACTATGTGGAGGCAGTTGCGCATAGCGGCCTTCAGGGTACCAATATCTTTTTTGATCTGGTTTCGGTGGGAGCGACCATGAATGTGATGCTTGCCGCCGTTTGCGCTCCCGGTGTAACGGTTATTGAAAATGCGGCAAGAGAGCCTCACATCGTGGATCTTGCCAACTTCTTAAATACCTGCGGTGGTCAGATCTCAGGTGCGGGTACCGACACCATCAAGATCAAGGGTGTGACCGAGCTGCACGGTTGCTCCTATGCCATCATTCCCGATATGATCGAGGCGGGCACCTATATGATCGCTGCTGCGGCAACAGGTGGACGGTTGAAGATCACCAATGTCATCCCCAAGCACCTTGAATCCATCACCTCAAAGCTGTGCGAGATGGGTGTAACGGTGACGGAGGGAGATGACTTCGTGGAGGTCTCTCTTGAGGGAAAGCTGACCAGAACCAATGTCAAGACCCTGCCTTATCCCGGATTTCCCACCGATATGCAGCCCCAGATGGCGGTGCTGATGTGTCTTGCCGACGGCATTTCCAAGATGCACGAAAGTGTTTTTGACAACCGCTTCCGCTATACCGAGGAGCTCATTCGCATGGGGGCGTTGATCAAGGTCAGCGGAAAAACAGCGATCATTGAGGGCAAACCTGCTTTGAATCCCGCAAGAGTGCGTGCGGTGGACCTGAGAGCGGGAGCGGCGATGGTGATCGCAGGACTTGCTACCAAGGGCGTTACCGAGATCGACAACATTCGCTTGATCGAAAGAGGGTACGACGATCTGGTAGGGAAGTTGAGGAATTGCGGAGCAGATATCCGCAAGGAGTCTGTGGGCTGAGAACACGACCGTTAAGGGATCAATATAAAAAGAGAAAAGGATGAACAGCTATGAAACAGTATGACCATCTGAACATTTCAAAGGAACTTATTGAATTTATCGACCGCTCTCCCAGTAGCTTTCACGCTGTAAAAGAGCTGGGGGCAATGCTGGAGGAGCAGGGCTATACCCGTCTTTTCGAGGGAGATGGCTGGGATTTAGAGGAGGGCAAGGGCTATTACGTGACCAGAAACGGAAGCTCGATCATCGCCTTCCGATACAAAAAGGATTTCGAAGGCTTTTCCATTGCCGCCTCCCACAGCGACTATCCCTGCTTCAAGATCAAGGATAAGGGCGAGCTTTGCGGAGAATTCGTCAGACTCAACACCGAAAAGTACGGCGGTATGATCTGCTCCACTTGGCTTGATAGACCCCTGTCGGTGGCGGGCAGAGTGATCGTGAAGACCGAGCAGGGCATTGAATCGATGCTTCTCGATATTGACAGAGATCTGCTGCTCATTCCCTCGGTTGCCATCCATATGAACAGAGCCTCCAATGACGGCATGAAATATAATCCCGCTGTGGACACCGTTCCCCTCTTTGGCGGAAAGGAAAGCAAGGGAACCTTCTATGCGCTTATCGCAAAGGAGCTGGGCATCAAGGAGGAAGAGATCCTTGGAACAGACCTGTTCGTTTATGCAAGACAGAAGGGCTGTGTTTGGGGAAGCGAAGGACAGTACGTATCCTCCAGAGCGCTTGACGATCTGCAGTGCGCATTTGCCTCGATGAAGGGTTTCCTTGAGGCAGGGCAGGGAAAGAGTCTGCCCGTTTGCGCCGTATTTGATAACGAGGAGGTGGGCTCCTCCACAAGACAGGGTGCGGCATCCACCTTCCTTTACGATCTGTTACACCGCATTTGCGCAGGGCAGGGCGAGGAGTGCTACTATAAGGCGCTTGCCTCCTCCTTCCTTCTTTCTTGCGACAACGCCCACGCTTTACATCCCAACCACCCCGAATATGCCGATGCCGAAAACAAGGTGCGCTTGAACGAAGGCATCGTGATCAAGTTCAATGCCGGTCAGAAATACACCACCGACGGGATTTCCGAGGCCTATGTGAAGTATCTGTGCGCCAAGGAGGGCGTGCCCTTCCAGAGCTATGCCAACCGCTCGGATATGGCGGGCGGCTCTACCCTTGGCAACATCGCCACCACCAGAGTGTCGGTTTGCTCGGCAGACGTGGGTCTGCCTCAGCTGGCAATGCACTCGGCTTACGAGAGCGCAGGACTGAAGGACACCGCCTACATGATCGATCTGTGCAAGGCACTTTTTGAAGGAAGCTTCAAGGAATGCAAAAGGGGCTACGAGCTGATCTGAGCCTGAAGGCATCGGTTTAAAAAAGGGAAGGAGAACAGGATGAACGTTGCTTTTTTCATCAAACCCAAAAGCGTTACCGCCTTTATTTACGAGGACAACACCCTGCGACAGGGGCTTGAAAAAATGAAGCACCACGGCTATTCGTCCATTCCCGTTTTAGCAAGAGACGGCAGGTACGTTGGAACGGTGAGCGAAGGGGATTTTCTGTGGGCGATCTACAGGAGAGAGGATTCTCGCTACGAGGAGAAGACGCGCATCAGCGAGATTTTGCAGGGAGAGCACAGAGATCCCGTGCGGATCACTGCAAACATGGATGAGTTGCTTTTAAAGGTGATGACTCAGAACTACGTTTCCATCGTGGACGATTCCGACTCCTTTATCGGCATCGTGACCAGAAGAGATGTGATGCGCTACTACTACGAAAAGATCAAGGAGATCGAGGCGCGGCAGTCCTCGGAGGAGGACTGATCCTTCAGGATCCTGAAGGAAAAATCCACCCTGTGAAGCGTTGCTTTGCGGGGTGCTTTTTCGTCCTTGAGCGGCCGTTCTTTTTTGCCCCCAACAAGGAGCTTTTCAGACGCATTTTTTATGAAAAAATGTGAACTTTTTTTAAAAAAACACTTGACAAAACGGCTGAAAAAAGGTATACTGTTTCTATCGTTTTTCAAGGCGTTGATGGGAACAAAACTTCATTTTTGACCTTTACAGAGAACTGTCGGTGGGTGCAAGACAGAAGGCAGATGAAGAACACTCCTCCCGGAGCTGCCCGCTGAAAGGGAAACCGAGTAGGTGCGGACGGGTCCTCCCGATACAGAGGAAGGGCGTTGGTTGACGCCTGCAGAGAGGGCGCAGGATGCGCCAAAAAGAGTGGTACCGCGGAGAACATATACCCTTCGTCTCTTTTACAAAATACGGGTCTTCGTGTTTTGGGAAAGAGGCTTTTTTATTTCCGTTTGGCTTTGTGAGCCGAAAAAAGGCAGATTTTCCCGACCGACTCCCCCAAATTTCAAAAAAGAAAGGATTTTTGGAAAGTGAAAGGCTACGAGAAGTATCAAAAGCAATTTTTTGAAGCCCCCGGTGTGACCGGAGATTGGATGAAAAAATCGGTGATCGAAAAGGCACCCATCTGGTGCAGCGTCGACCTGCGCGACGGCAACCAGGCGCTCATCGTCCCTATGAGTCTGGAGGAAAAGTTAGAATTCTTCACGGTGCTTGTAAATCTGGGGTTCAAGGAGATCGAGATCGGCTTCCCCGCCGCTTCGGACACCGAATATGAATTTTGCCGCACTCTGATCGAAAGAAATATGATCCCCGAGGATGTGACGGTGCAGGTGCTGACTCAGTCAAGAGAGCATATTATCAAAAAGACCTTCGAGGCGTTGAAGGGCGCTCCCTCCGCCATCGTGCATCTTTACAATTCTACCTCGGTAGCGCAGCGAGAGCAGGTGTTCAGACGCTCCAAGGAGGAGATCATCGACATTGCCGTTACGGGTGCAGAGCTTTGCAAAAAGTACAGAGAAATGACCCCCGGCAAGTTCCGCTTTGAGTATTCTCCCGAAAGCTTCACCGGAACCGAGCCCGAATTTGCCGCAGAGATCTGCAACAGAGTGATCGACATCTGGCAGCCCACAAAGGATGATCCCGTGATCATCAACCTGCCCGTAACCGTTTCCCACTCCATGCCCCACGTGTACGCCAATCAGGTGGAGTATATGTGCAAGAACTTAAAGAACAGAGAAAATCTGATCATTTCTTTGCATCCTCACAACGACCGCGGCTGTGCGGTGGCAGACAGTGAGCTGGGACTTCTTGCGGGCGGTGACCGTATCGAGGGCACGCTCTTTGGCAACGGCGAGAGAACGGGTAACGTGGACATTGTCACGCTGGCAATGAATATGTATTCTCAGGGCATTGACCCCGAATTAGACTTTTCGGACATCCCCGCTATTACCAAGGTTTATGAAAAGGTGACGGGTATGCAGGTCTATCAGCGTCAGCCCTACAGCGGTGCGCTGGTATTTGCCGCCTTCTCGGGCTCTCATCAGGATGCCATTGCAAAGGGTATGAAGTGGAGAGTGGAGAAGAACGACGAGCATTGGACGGTGCCCTATCTGCCCATCGATCCCACAGATGTTGGAAGAGTGTACGAGGCGGACGTGATCCGCATCAATTCTCAGTCGGGCAAGGGCGGCATTGAATATCTGATGGAGACCAGATACTCCCACATCCTGCCTCCCAAGATGAGAGAGGTCTTCGGCTACAAGGTCAAGGGCGTTTCGGATAAAGCCCACAAGGAGCTGCAGCCCGAGGAGGTCTACAAGATCTTCTCCGAAAATTACCTCAATGTCAACGCTCCCGTGAAGGTTTTGGACATTGCTTACGAAAAGGAGCAGGGACTGGCAGAGGTGAGCTTTACTGTGGAAAGAGAGGGCAGATTCGAGAAGGTCCACGCCACGGGTAACGGACGCCTCAACGCCGTAAGTAACGGTTTAAAGCAGGTGCTTGGAAAGGATGCCTTCTCCTTGGAAGACTACTCCGAGCATTCTATGGAGGGCAGATCCACCGCAAGAGCGGCGGCATACGTTTCGGTCAAGGGCAAAAACGAGCGCATCTATTGGGGTGCGGGCGTGGACAGCGACATCCTTGCCGCATCGGTGTTGGCACTCATCAGTGCGGTGAACAATATGCTCAAGGAACAGGCATAAAAAGAAAGCAAACCGAAAGGACTATATCGATATATGATTAAAACAGGCGCACAGATCGTCGTTGAGACGCTCATTGAGCAGGGTGTGAGCGACGTGTTCGGCTACCCCGGCGGACAGGTGCTTCACATTTACGACGCTCTTTACGAATACCAGGACAAGATCAACCACGTGCTCACCGCCCACGAGCAGGGCGCATCCCACGCGGCTGACGGCTATTTCAGAGCCACCGGAAAGCCCGGCGTGGTCATCTCCACCTCGGGTCCCGGTGCCACCAACTTAGTCACCGGCATTGCAACGGCAATGCTTGACTCGGTTCCCCTCATTGCCATCACCGGCAACGTTCCTTGCTCGCTCATTGGCAAGGACAGCTTCCAGGAGATCGACATCGTGGGCGTGACCATGCCCATCACCAAGCACAATTTCTTCGTGAATCACATCGAGGATCTGGCGGACACCATCCGCGAGGCGTTCCGTATCGCCCGCTCGGGCAGACCCGGACCCGTGCTGATCGATATTCCCAAGGACGTGCAGACGGCAAAATACGAGTTTGAAAACAAAGAACCCAAGCCCCTTATCGCCATGAGAAAGGCGACCGAGGAGGAGATCGACAGCGCAGTTGCCCTTATCAAGGAGAGCAAGCGCCCCTATATCTATCTGGGCGGCGGCGCCGTGGGTGCCGACATCTCCAACGAGGTGCAGGAATTTGCAGAGCGGATCGATGCGGTGATGGGATGCACCCTGATGGGCATTACCGCCGTGCCCTCCTCCAATCCCCGATTCCTTGGAATGCAGGGAATGCACGGGCATTACGCCTCCACCATTGCGCAGGACGAGGCGGACCTGATCATCGCCCTGGGCGTGCGCTTTAGCGACAGAGCCACGGGCAACAAGGCACGCTACGCCAAGAACTCCAAGATCTTACACATTGACCCCGACTTTGCGGAGATCAACAAGAATATTCCCGCAGACGAGGGAATCGTTTGCGACCTGCACGATGCGTTCCTGAGGATCATTGCCAAGATCGAGGGTGAAAAGAAGCCCGAGTGGATCTCCCGTGTGGAGGAGCTGAAGCGGATCGAAATAGAAAAGATGGAGAGCGACGAAAAGCGTGCGGGCGCACTTCTTTGCCCCAGAGCAGCCATCGGTGCGATCAACGAAAACAAGCAGGCGGACACTCCCGTGGTTACTGACGTGGGTCAGCACCAGATGTGGGCGGCGCAGTTCTGCGAATTTGAAAAGAAGAGAACCTTCTTGTCCAGCGGCGGTCTTGGCACCATGGGCTTTGGTCTGGGTGCGGCGATCGGTGCACAGGTGGGTACGGGGAAGAGAACTGTTCTCGTTACGGGCGACGGAAGCTTCGGCATGAACTTGAACGAGGTGGCTACCGCCGTGAAATACGACCTGCCCATCACCATCGTTGTGATGAACAACGGTGTACTCGGTATGGTCAGACAGTGGCAGACCCTCTTTTTCAACAAGCACTACAGCAACACCACCCTTGAAAGAAAGACCGACTTTGTGAAGCTTGCCGAGGCGTTTGGTGCGGCAGGAGCAAGAGCAACCACCAAGGAAGAGCTTGACGAAGCCTTAAAGGAAGCGGCAAAGAGAAGCGGTCCCACCATCATCGACTGTGTGATCGACAAGGACGAATTCGTTTTGCCCATGCTCCCTCCCGGCGGTTCGGTGGACGACATTATCGTGACGAAGGAGGAATTGAACCTTGAGTAAGAAATTCAGCCTTGCGGTGTACGTGGACAACCATTTCGGCGTTCTGTCCCGTGTCACGGGTATGTTTACAAGACGGGGGTTCAACATCGACTCACTCACCGTTGGTGAGACCGAATCCCCCAAATATTCCAGAATCACCATTACCTTAAGCGGCGACGGCTACGCCAAGGAGCAGATGCTCAATCAGCTCCGTAAGCTCTATCCCGTAAAGAAGTTGGAGCTGCTGGAGGCAGAGGAGTCGGTCAGACGTGAATTGTGCCTCATCAAGATGAAGCACGATCCCAAGACCCGTGCCGACGTGATGTCGGCGGTGGAGGTGTTTCGAGCCAAGGTCATCGACTACGGCGCAGAAGCGCTGAGCATCGAGGTGACCGGCGAGCCCTCCAAGATCGACGCCTTCGTATCGGTGATGAAGCCCTACGGTATTCTTGAAATGTGCCGTACCGGCGTTGTGGCAATGTCCAGAGGCAGTAAGTGCATCAAGGACAAGACCGATATTTCAAGCGAGGCAGAGGAAGAGCTGCCCGAGATCAGTGAAAACGACCAAAGAGATATCTTTTGATCATTTTTATAAATTTAAAATTTAATTTTTAAAGTAAATTCAAAGGAGAACCCAAACAATGAACAGAATTTTCTATGAGAAGGATTGCGATATCAGAAGACTGGACGGCAAGACCGTTGCCATCATCGGCTACGGCTCTCAGGGACACGCACACGCGCTGAACCTGAAGGAATCGGGCGTGAACGTGGTTGTAGGTCTTTACGAGGGAAGCAAGAGCTGGGCAAAGGCAGAGGCTGCGGGACTGAAGGTTCTGGTGGCCGCTGAGGCTGCAAAGGTTGCAGACATCATCATGATCCT
>JAGBIB010000198.1 GCA_017935195.1 Clostridia bacterium | reverse complement strand
GCTTCCACTATGGGCCCCGGCATCCGCGTAAACAGCGCGAAGCTCGGCTAATAAGCTTTGTTGATCCTCTTTGGCAAGTCCAAAGAGGATCTTGCTTTTTAAGTTCAAAAGAAGGGAAAGGCGGGAGACAACAGATGAACGGAATCAATAAAGAGTGGGCAAAGCTGTGGATTTTCGGTGGACTTTGCTTGACGGTGCAGTTTCTTTGCTATGGCGCAGTTTCACTCTGTCTTGCTGACGGGGTTCTGCTGGGTGCGGGTCAGGCGGCGCTGCTTTGTCTTGGTGCGTTGTGGATTGCCTTTGATAAAAGGAAGGAAACGGACGCTTCCCTTGGAGTAAATGTGCAGGATGGAAAGAAAAGCAGCCAAGGAGAGACTGCCAAACGGGCATTCGACAATGGGTATGCTCCGTTGTCCTTGTTAAAAACCACCCTTTCTGCGGTGTGGTATGCTGCGGTTTTCGTTTGCTTTGCCTTTTTGGCCACCTTTCCTTTGCAAAAGGGGTTGTCGCTTTTGGGCGTGGGGTCGTTAAACGAAACGGCAGTCTTCTCGTCCTTGTGGGAGCGGCTTTTGTATTGCTGGCTTTTGCCCACGGTGGCGGTTGAGTTGGTGCAAAGAGCGGTTGTTTTTCCTCGTCTTGAGAGGATCTGTAAAAAGAATTGGAAGACCGTCCTTTTGGCATCTGTCTTTTATGCACTGTGTCTGCCTGCGCTCGGAAATTTGTTTGCCCGTTTTCTGATGGGCGCACTGCTGTGCCTGTTATATCTGCGCACACGCTCCCTTCTTGCCGTCTTTACGGCGGCTCTGGCGGCAAACGGCTTCCTCTTTTTGCAAAGCTACCTGCAGACCTTGGGACTTGCGGGTGCGGAGGCGTATAGCCTTGCCCAGACCTTCGGTATTGGATTGAGCTTCGCCGCTCCCGGTGCGGTGATCCTTTATTTCATCGAAAAAAGAGCAGGGAAGGGAAAGATCAAACCCCTTGAGCTGCTCTGTCTTGCGGTATGTGCGCTTTTTGCCTTTGCTCTCGGCATGGCGCTGTGGCTTGGCTGATCCGGAATAAACGAATATTCAAAGCGTGTCTTTTAGCCTTTGGTTGGAGGACACGCTTTTTTTAGGAATGCTTGGCAATGAAAAAACGTCGGGCAAGCATTGCTTGCCCGACGCAGAAGGGGTGGTGTTTTATGCGTTTTCTGCAGCAGCGTCCTCTGCTTCCAGCTCTGCTCTTGCCTTGATGAAGCACTGAACTGCGAATTCCAGGTCTTCCTTGGTGTGAGAAGCAGAAACCTGAGTACGGATTCTTGCCTTGCCCTTGGGAACCACGGGGTAGGTGAAGGAAACGGCGTAGATGCCCAGCTGATAGAGCTTTTCTGCCATTCTTGCAGCCTTGTGCTCATCGTAGAGCATTACGGGTACGCAGGGATGCGTGCCGGGGATGATGTCAAAGCCTGCATCCTCCAGAGCCTTGCGGTAGTCTGCAACCAGGCTTTCCAGATAGTCTCTTCTGGAGGTGTCCTTTTCCAGCATCTCGAGGGTTGCGAGAGTCCCCGCCGCAATGGCGGGGGTCAGGGTGTTGGAGAAGAGGTAGGGACGGGATCTCTGACGAAGCAGATCGATGATTTCCTTCTTACCGGTGGTGAAGCCGCCGGAAGCACCGCCCAGTGCCTTACCGAAGGTACCGGTGATCACGTCAACTCTGCCCATCACGCCGCAGTGGTCGGTGGCACCTCTGCCGCGCTTGCCAACGAAGCCCGAAGCGTGGGAGTCGTCAACCATAACCAGCGCATTGTACTTGTCAGCCAGATCGCAAACGCCCTGCAGGTTGCAGATGATGCCGTCCATGGAGAAGACACCGTCGGTAGCGATCATCTTGATGCGGGCACCATCAGCGTCAGCCTGCTTCAGCTGTGCTTCCAGATCTGCCATATCGTTGTTTGCATAGCGGTATCTCTTAGCCTTGCACAGACGAACGCCGTCGATGATGGAAGCGTGGTTCAGTTCGTCGCTGATGATAGCATCTTCAGCGGCCACTGTACAAGATTATATCACAAACCCCATAAGAATTAAATAGAAAACTGCACGTTCTTGAAGATTTCTTCATTTTCTTACCTCATTCAGTCCTGATGTTAATACCTCTACGGTATTACACCCATCCTGAATGATAAGAAACGACACCCTATCCTCCATATTCACATAATTTCTCACATTT
>JAGBIB010000197.1 GCA_017935195.1 Clostridia bacterium | reverse complement strand
CCTCTGAAAAAGAGGGTGTCGCCGCTGATGAGAAGGTTCTCTGCAAGATAGCAAACGCTTCCCGACGTGTGCCCGGGTGTTTCCAAAACGGTCAGTTCTTCGTTTCCAAGCGGTATACGGTCGCCCTCCTTCAAAAGTCGGGTGGGCAGGGTCTTGAGGGACAGTCCCTCCCCAAAATAACGGGAGGCGTTTCTGCCCTCGTCGGTTAACCCCACGGCATCCTTTTCGGGACAGAAAAGAGGAGCGCCGCTTGCTTCGACAAGCGCATCCACCCCGCCCATATGGTCGAAATGACAGTGGGTGAGAAGTATCCCCTCAAGGGTAAGTCCTTCTTTCTTTAAAAGATCAAGGATCTGACGGTGTCCATCCGCAGGGTCGATCACCAAGGCTTTTTTCTCGGATGAAAGAATATAGCAATTGGTTTGCAAAGCCCCTAAGGGCAGGGTGAAAACGGTCATGTATCGATCCTTTCATGAGTGTGTACAATTAACAATTCATTATATCATATTTGTGTCTGACTGTCAAGAATTTGATGCGAAAATGTGATAAAAGCAGAAGAATCAACAATAAAACTACCGATGTTGTGTCAGATTCTCGGTCGAAAGCATCAAGACACAACATCGGTTTTGATTTGGTTTAGTTTGGTTTATCGATCGGTTTCCTGTTTTTCGATCTGTTTAGAGGAAAGCTCGTAAATTGCCTTCAAAGCCATTTCATCGGTAAGCCGTACACCGTCTTGCCCCACAAAGGGAAGACGGAAGGAGCAGCCTTCCTTATAGCCAAGGCATCCATACGCATTTTTTCCTTTGATCACCGGTTTTTTGCAAAAAGGACAGAACGCCTTAGCGGATGTTGAGGGACTGCCCTCCCCCGAAGGGCCTTTTCGCTCCTCAAAAGAGAATTCCACCTTCTGCTCCTCATTTAAGATCAGAGAAGCAGAAAAGGTTTTTCCGCTCTTTTTAGAAAGGAATCCGTCCATCACCTCGGTCTTGCCCTCTCTTAACAGTGCACGTGCCGCTGAAATGGGTAGGCTTTTTCCGCAATAAACGGCATTAAAGGAAAATTTACAGCCGTTTTCCTTGTAGCCATCGCATCCGAAGAAGGTGCGTTTTTTCTTCACTTTGTTTCCGCAAAGAGGGCAGGAACCCACCTCGTCACCGAAATAGCCGATTTCTTCCTTTCCAGAAAAGCCACCGAAGACGGCAGAGATTTGCTCTTCCGCAAGGTGAACGCTATCGTAAACCGAGATCTTACCTCGATAGACCTTCTTCAGTGCTTGACCCAGCTCGCTGGTCTTATATTTGTCCATGCTGATCTTCAGGCGGTCAAGCGATTCAATGAAGAATTCGCCGTCGGGAAGGATATAATAAACGTCCTTTTTCAGTTCAATGTAGCCGCTCTTGCGGGCATTGTCGATGATGCCCGTGCGGGTGGCTTCGGTGCCAAGTTCCAAGCCCTCAAAGATGGCTCTGTAGTCCTCACTGTCATCCTCTGTCTCTCCCTCGTGTGGCTGCTCCTTTGCGGCAGCCTTTTCTTCCTTGAAGGGATTCTTTAAGTAGTTGTTCAGCGTTTCAATGGTGTAGTGCTTGGGGGGAGAGGTCTCCTTTTCGGTGGGCTTGAAGTCGATATTGACTTTGTCCCCCTTGTTTAATTTAGGCAGGAATTTGTCTTTGCCTTGTCTGTCGTCGTATTTTGTCCAGCCGGGCTCCTCGATCACCGTGCCTTTTAAGGTAAACTGCTCGTAGTCGCCCACGGCGATCACGATCTCGCTTTTTGTCACGATGCAGGGCTCTGAACAGAAAACGGCAACGAAGCGTCTGAAAACGGTGGAATAGACCTGCTTTTCTTTTTCGGAGAGCTTGCTTTGATCGGGGATCTTGTAGGTGGGGGTCAGGGCAGAGTGGGATTCGATCTTGCTGTCGTCAAAGATGGTCTTATCGTCGCGGAAAGAAACAGGGTATCCTAACTTTTTGATGGCGGCAAGCACTCCCTTGACCTTGTCCTTTTCTGCCGTGGCAAGATATTCGGAGTTGGTTCTGGGATAGGTTAAATACCCTTGCTCGTAAAGCTTTTGAACGATCTCAAGGGACTCATTCATAGGCATCTTGAACTTTTTGCCCAGTACGTTTTGAAGCTTGGAAAGGGAATAGAGCTTGCCCGGGGAGAGCTTGTCCTTCTTTCGCTTGACCGAAAGGACGACCGCTCCCGCCCCGTTATATTTTCTGCAAAGCTCCTCAGCCTTTGCCCGCTCGTTTTCTTCAAAGCGGTTTTTGGAAAGAAGCTCGATGACCTCGCCCGCCGTTTCCTCCTTGCTCACCATGGCAAGATATTTGCCGGGTACGAAATTGCGAATCGCCATGTCTCTTTCGTAGATGGCCTTCACGATGGGCACGATCACTCTGCCCACCCGTAGCAGCGTTCCCGTGCGCAGGGTGGCGTAGCGGGTCAGGTTGACTCCGTAAAGCCAGTCGATGAAGGTACGGGCATAGCCCTCGCTTGCAAGCAGATCGTATTCCTTCTCGTCCTTCAAATCTGCAAGGGCAGCGGCCACCGTCTTGGGCGTCTGGTCGGGGAGCCAAAGTCTTTTTTGAGCCTTGTTTGCTCTTCTTTCACTGTCCTTTAAGGCGTGGTCGATACAAAGACGGACGATGATCTCACCCTCTCTGTCAGCGTCTCCCGCATTTACCACGGTGTCAACGTCCTGCCGCTCGCAAAGGGATTTCAGAATGTGGAATTGCTTGGCAACGCCCTCGTCCTCCTGCCCCTTTTCTCTCTTTCTAAGTTCAAAGGAGAACTCGCGGGGAAAGCAGGGCAGATTGTCCATACACCACCCGCTTTTGCCCCGGGGCAAGGGGTTATACTTTTCAATATCGCACAGCGAAAAGAGGTGACCGAACGCCCAGGATACCAGATATCCGTGTCCCTCAAGATAGCCGTTTCTTTTTATAAGCTGTGATGGATTGGCATTTCCTCTGCTTTTTTCAAGCTCCAGAATGCCCTCGGCAATATTACGGGCAAGGCTGGGCTTTTCTGCAATAATCAGGATCATGGACTACCTCCTTTCTGATTTCTGAATTACTCTAAAAACGGTGGAAAGACTGCAGCTTTGTGCAGTCTTTCCGTAAACTGTGATCAATCGAAATATTCTTCGCCGAAAATGGTTAAAAGCTCTTCGGCAAGCCGTTCCCCCGCATATTTTGCACCTGCCTTATTGGGGTGTACACCCTCTGTCATGGAGATGCTCCATCCCTTTGTGGTCACCACATAGCTGTTTTCCACCCCTGCCATATACTCGGTAATGGTCTTGGCGTGGGCTTGGTTGAAGGGGATCATATAAACGATGGTCACTTCGGGGTACTTTTCCTTTAAATGGGTGATGGTCTTTTTTAGTGCCGCTTCCATGGCATCGGAGCTGTAATATTGATCGTTGTGGCCGTGGTTGATCACGATCACATCGGGGGTGATGTCGGTGGTTACGTACCGTTTGTTTGCCATGCGGTCGATGGCGTTGATCATGGTATTAAAGGAGCCTGTGTTGATCAGACCGGTGGCACCGTAGCCGATATTATAAAGAACGGTGCCCAGCTTTTCAGAGCAGTACCAAGGGTAGGCGTTGGTGGCGCTGTGGCTCTCACCGTAGCCGGTGGCACCGATGGCGTTGATGCCTTCGGTGATGCTGTCACCGTAGAAGAAGATGATCTTTTCGGTGGGTTTGATGCCAAGGATTTCGCCACCCTCTGAGGGAACGACGTTTTTAAAGGCATAGCCCTTCTCGTTGCTCCACTTGCCCACGTGCTCGTGTACGCCCTCGGTGATGATGCGCACGGTGTGCCTGCCCTCGTCGGGCAGAGGCACGGTGGGATCATTGATGTTTTTTCTCACGGGAGTCTTGCCGTCAATGGAATAGGCGTAAAAGGCAACGTGCTCTCCCGAATGATGGGTGAAGTTTACCTCCATGCTTGTGGCACCCTTTACCATAAAATAAAGCATGCTGCCGCTGTTGGTGGTGACCATATGAAACTCACCGTTTACTTTGGTTTTGAACCAGCGACCCATAAAATAGGGAGTGTCTTCCCCTGTTAATTCGTAATGGCGGTAGCTGACGCTTGCAAGATACTGTTCGTCCTCAGATAGAGCATTGGAGGGCGAAGGGGAGGGGGCAAGCGATGTGCCTTGCGACGGACTGTCTTTTAGGCTTTCACTTTCGATGGAAGGGGATTCGGACGGAGAGGGAGAGAGATCGGTCTTTGAGGTGGAGGAGCCTTTTGGGGCAGAGCTCTCGCAAGAGGAGAATGCGCTCATAAAGAAAACAAGAGCCGTAAGGATTGAAATAAAGCGAATTGATTTCATGAATCGGTCTCCTTGATGTTGTTAAAGTTGTCTTGATTATACCAAAAAAAGAGCAGACCGTCAAGATGAAAGGTGTTTTTTTGCAAAAAAGATCCCCGCTCAAAGCGAGCGGGGAAAAGGGTCAGTTGCCAAAGGAGAAGTTACAAATGCCGAAGTCTTCGCCGGTGCGTGCAAGCTCTACCTTGAAGTAGACCTGCTTTTCGCTGACGGTGATGTATCCGCCAAGACTATAGTAGCCGCCGCCCACGTTTGAATCGTAAAGAGCAGAGTTGAAGTTGGTGTAGCGGGCAACGGTGATCCCGTCGGAAAGCTCCACGCCCTCGGCTTTTTCTACCTGATTTACTAAATCGACGATCTGCGCTTCATCGCATTTGTAGTCGGGATGCATCAAAGACAGCACCCCTTGGTAGTTCTCGTCTTCAAGCGCCGTCATCAGCTTTTCGATGCGGTATTCTGCCTCATCCCTTGAAATGGCGTTATCGCAGGAGCAAAGCAAAGGCAGAAGGGAAAGACACAGAAGAATGCAGATGGCTTTTTTCATAGAAAGCTCCTTTCAGATCAGAATCAGCAACGCTACAAGAAGTGCCAGAACGATCCATGCAATTGACAGCAGGGCAAGTGCCACGTAGCGGGCGGGATGCAGAGTCTTTTTGCGCACCAGCATGATCACGGCGTAGACCGCAATGAGCAGGGGGGTAAATATGCCGAAAAGCGCAACGCCGATAAAGAAGAACACGTAAAGAAGAGCTTTTGGAAGATCCTCACTTACCTCGGGCTTTGTGAAGGTGTAATCGTAAAGGGCTTCGCTTATCGCCGCACTCTCTTCCTCGGTAAGCAGAAGGGCGCTTACCTGTCCTTCTCTTGTGGAAAGCTTGCCGTCGGAGGTAAAGCGGTCGTTGGTCAGTCCTTGGTAGCTGACGTAGTAATAGCCCTTGTCGCTGTCAAGAAAAACGCCCAGCTTTTTTAAGGGCAAGCCCTTTTTGAAATAACCTAAGAGCTCGTATTGATCGGCATTCTCAAGCTCCAAAACCTCTACCGTCTGCTTTTGCTCTTCATAGCGGGAAAGGATGCCCTCGATCAGCGCATTTTCCACCTTTGAGATGGAAAACGCATCGTTGAGCTTATAGGAGGTGAATTCCCCCTCAAGAAGTGCTTTTGCCTCGGCTAAGGCAGATTCTTTGTAGTAAAGGTGCTTGCAGCCACCGTCGGTATAGTCCTTGCTGTCCTCGTAAAGAAGGACCAGATCGGGGTTGTCATCGCATATAGCTACGCTCAGTTCTCTGTCGTTTAAGAGGACGGTCGCTTCCTTGGAGAAGTCCCATAGGTTGAGATAATCGTAAGGCAGATCAAAGGGCAGATACCGCTCTTGTCCGTAATAAAGCAGATCTCCGCTTTCGTCAATACGCCATTCTGCAGTAGCCTCCTCTTCTTTCGCAAAAGAGAGGGTGGGCAGGCAAAGCAGGAGGAAGAGGGAAAGAAAGAGTGCAAGATAGGATCTAAGGTTCTTTTTCATATCTTTTCTCCTTTCACGTTACGTTGAGCTTGCGCTCCAGCAGTTCCTTGGAAAGGAAGGCAAGGAGCATATTGAGGGCGGTGACGGCAACGATCACGAGGAGCAATCCCGCACCGATCAAGGCAAAGCCTTGAAGAGGGCCCATGCTTACGATATTGGCATCGATTAACCCGACCAGTCCGAAAATACCGAGCATCCCACCCATCATCGGAAGCATCATGGCGTAAGAGCCAAAGAAACTTAAACAGAAGAACGCCACGATGATGGCAAGCAGGCTGTACTTTTTGAAGTAAACGCCGCAGAAGGTGATGATGAAAAAGTAAGAAAGGGTGCTTAGCGAAATGGTGTAAAGGAAAAACAGTGCGTAGACCACCACAACGGTCAAAGCGGCCATAATCGCGTCGCCTAAGGACACAGATCCCACCGCATCAAGAATAGCACATCCCATAAACCCCGCCATTCCGAAAATCAGTATCGCGTAGGATGCAATGTTGAAAAAGAGTGCGGTGATATACTTTGATGTGAAGAGGGTCGTTCTCTTCACGGGCAGGGTAAAGGTCAGATAGGCTTCCTTGCCGAAGAAATGACGGTAATAGCGAACGTACACCGATAAAAGAGAGATCATCATTCCAACGACCACCCCGATATAGCAGATCATTAAGGGGAAAACCTGCCAAGGGAAAGAGGATTCATCGTCTATATCGTTTATTAGAGAGAACATCAGGAAGCTTAAAGGAAGGGCGGAAAGAAGGCTGACCAGCGCACCCACCCACCAAAGCTTGAAGGTCTCTTTAAAATCGTATTTTAAGCATTTTCCTAACATGCGAACACCTCCCTGAAAAGTGTGTCAAGCGACTTGCCTTCCCGCTCTCTGACTTCATCCGCACTGCCCGAAAGAAGGATCTGCCCGCCGTAGTTCATAAAGGCGAAATCGTCAAGGGCAGCCTCCACGTCGGAGATCAGATGGGTGGTGATGACCACGGCAGAGTCGGGGGAATAGTTGCCGATGATGGTCTTTAAGATGTAGTCTCTTGCCGCGGGATCAACGCCGCCAAGGGGCTCGTCAAGCATATAAAGCTTTGCCCTTCTTGACATCACAAGCACCAGCTGAACCTTTTCCTTCGTACCCTTTGAAAGGGTTCTGAAGCGGGCTTTGGGGTCAATACCCAGATCGGCAAGCATATTTTTTGCAAGAGTCATATCGAAGTCGGGGTAAAAGTCGGCGAAGTAGGAAAGCATACCCGAAACCCGCTGGCCGCCGCTGAAATAGGGGGAGTCGGGCAAAAAGGAAATGAGCGCGTTGCTCTTTTCACTCCTCTTTTGCCCGCACAAAAGGATGTCGCCGCCATCGGGCACAAGAATGCCCGAAACGAGCTTTAAAAGGGTGGATTTTCCGCAGCCGTTGGGGCCTAAGAGTCCCGTGATCTTGCCTGCTTCCACCGTGAAATTGAAATCCTTTAAAACAGGCTTGTTCTTTTTGTAGCTTTTGCAAAGATCCTTACAGCACAAAATGGGCGTGCTTTCAATCATAACCTCGGATAAAGGATCTGCGGGTGGCGTTTCAACGGCTTGATTTTCCGCGGTGCGATCCGTCAAGCACTCGTTTACCGATCCGTTCATAGGTTCTCCTCACTTTCATCAAAATGGTTTAAAACGAAGTCTGTCATCTGCTCCTTGTCAATGCCCAGCACCCGTGCTTCCGCCAAGGCTTCCTTCAAAAAGGACTCCTGCAATTGCTTTTTCTTTTTCAAAAGAAGTGCCTGATCCTCTGTCACGAAGCGCCCTGCGGTGGAGGAGCAAAGAAGCAACCCTTCGCTTTCAAGAAGTCCCATCACCTTTTGCATGGTGTTGGGGTTGACCGAATGGTCCATCGCCAGCTTTCTTACCGGGGGAAACTGGCTTCCCGGGGGATAAACGCCGCTTAAAATATCCGTCTGCAGCTTGGCGTAAAGCTGCTGTGATATGGGCAGATCACCGCTGATCTTCCACGCCATGTCATCTCTCCCTTCTTTATGGCAGTATCGAGGGCGTACCAAGGTACAAGCCGTGCGCTTTCTTGTACTCTTGTACTAATACAATAATACAACATTTTTGCCCGTTTGTCAATAGGGGTTAACCGACAGTTGATATTTTTTTAAAAAACAAATGCCCTCGGAAACCCGAGGGCGGGATGAGTGAAGACGGCTATGTTCTCTTTTGGTGCTTTTTCTGCTTTTTCGTCTTTTCTTTTTTTGCCTTTCTTTTTTCAAAAAAAGCCTTCACATCGTCTGAAAAATACCCCTCGATCTTGGCGTGATACTCTTATCGGAGTATCACGCCAGTTCTATTCGCCCTTGGCGAGTGATATTGCTACGCAGTGATATTCGGCTCACGCCGAGTGGT
>JAGBIB010000196.1 GCA_017935195.1 Clostridia bacterium | reverse complement strand
TCTACCAACTGAGCTACAGGTGCATTTCTATCGGACGGGCGCTATTATACCACGTTCCGTCCGGTTTGTCAAGTGCTTTTTTTGATTTTTTTCAAAAAAATTGAAAACATCGCTTCTCGGTATTCGGGAAGCCTTATGCCTGCGGATTCTTTCCCTCAAGCTCTTCGCAAATGCGCAGGATCTCGGGGGCAACCCTCTTTCTTTCCGCCTTCAGCACGGCTTTGTACACGGGATAGGCGCAGGCGGCAACGGCAAGCCCTGCCAAGCCTATAAGGATGCCGGGAATGAACCACACTCCCTGCCACACCATGGTACAGCACATCCCCACGCCCAGGATCAGCGCACCGATGACTCCCGCCGCAAGGGAAAGGGCGGAGGACTTGTCTGTCGTTTTACGGTCAAGTCTGCGCAGCTTCTGCAGGGGTTCTTCCTCCTCCTCTTCGCCCATATATTTCCTGCGGATACGTTCGATCTCTCGTTGCTCCTTGGCTTTGTAGGTATAGCGGAAGGTCTCCGTGCGTACGGCGGCTTCGGGCGGATTTTTTTTACAGGTCTGATCGTTTGCTTGCTCGTTCATATATTGCTCCTTGCCGATATCGGCTTGATTTCTTTTCTTGTTTTTCGTTATTCGTCGGTTTTAGTTGTTTTGAGGGCTGCTTTTCCCTCTTTTTTGCTTCGCTTTTCTTCCTTTTTCTTCTTGATATACGCCTTTGCCCTTTGCAGCCTGCCGTTTGAAGAAAGGATGAGATAAAGCGCCCAGACGATCAGCAAAGCGAAGACGGCAATGCCCGTGACCGAGGTGAGGACGGGCAAAAACGCCTTGTCCGTTTCTTCCCCGAAGGCGGAGAGCATGGCGTTTTCAAGGGTAAGCAGCGACACTGCGCAGGCGCAGGTATTGATGACCTTGGACGCCAAAAAGGCGGGGCGCTTATATTTGCGGCAGGACACCAGCCCGATGATGGCAAGGGCCAAGGAGGTGAAGGTATACGCCGCCATGGCGATGGTGACAATGGGGTGGTAGGAAAAGGCGCGCCCTTGAAAGACGATATATAAGACGATGACCGCAAGGGCGGGGGTGACCACCAGCAGGCAAATGCCGCAAAGTCTTGCCGTGCGCAGCTCGGGCAAAAGCTCCTCCCTCTGCTTTTTGCGCTTCAGGGTGCGAAGCAGAGCAAAGCGCATCAGAAAGAGGAGAGCGTAGTAGGCGGCAAAGGCAAAAAACCACACCGACCCGTGGTAAACGCCCAGTCCAAGCTGTAAAAGGGCGTAGCCGCCGCCAAAGGCCAGCGAGGCGTAAAGAGAAAGCAGTACACGGAAATGCACGTCCTTTTCGTAGCGGGAGAGCAGAGCATTTTGCTCCTTGACCCTCTTGCACCATCCGATCATTGCGGGAATACGAAAGCACAGCGCCGTAAAGCAGTAGGCGGAAAAGACATAGGCAATGATGCTTAGCGGATGGGCGCTTTCAAGGCAGGCAAGGGCGTACGCCACAAGCCCCCCTGCGGGAACGCAAAGGATGATCAGCAGAGGCAAGGGCAACGAAAAGATCTTCTTCGTAATATTCCAAATAATATTCCAAGCGTTTTTCACAGCGCACCTCCCCATTTTTACAAGCCTTCAGGAAGTATAGCACGGAAATGTTAAAGTTTTGTTTAAGGAGGCTTTCAAATCTGTGGATTTTGAAAGCCTCCGCACTTCCCTTTTTCACCAACGCCCCCTTGCGGGGAAAAAGAATCCCTCCACCGCCCCGCCGCAGGCGCACGTGGGATCGATTTGGGGCTCTGTGTTTTTTGGGGGCGCTTTTTTGAAACGCCCCAGACCCGCCTAAGGCTCTGCCTTAGGAATCCGCCAAAAACCTTTTTATAAAAAGGTTTTTGGATTTCCAAAAATTTTGGACGG
>JAGBIB010000018.1 GCA_017935195.1 Clostridia bacterium | reverse complement strand
TTGGGATACGGCGAATTAAAAGTAACTTTTTTCTTGGATGAAGATGACATGCTGATCGTTTCTGAGATTGGATAGATTAAGTAAACGAACGAAAAATTCCCCGCCCGAAAGGGCGGGGATGATTTGTTTATGTATCCGATGTGTAAAACAACGGGGGGCAAACGGAGGCAAAATGAAGGAGCGTATCCCTTTGCAAGGGAATGTTGACAAACCGAAAGAAAAGTGGTACAATATAAGGGACTATAGATGAAAATGACCTTTTCGGTGTGAACCCATAAGGAGGATATATGAACAAAGCGATAAAGGTGATCCTGACGATCGTTGTAGTGGTGCTGATCGTGGCGTTGACTGCGGGGATGGTCACGGTCTTGGTAAAGCAGAGTGCGCAAGGCACACGCAGTCCCGTGTATTCTGCTCGAATGATCGAAGCGGGCGAGGAATTTGATCCGATGATCTTTTTGAGAGATCAGGACAGGAGCTTTACCGTCTCGGAGGATTCGGTTTACAATGTGAATCTGCCGGGCGACTATACCTTACAGTTGATCATGGACGACTCCTCCGTGCGCACGGTGACCTTGCAGGTCAGAGACACCGTTGCTCCAAAGGTTACGGGGTTGCCTGTGTTGCTTGTGAAAAAGGGTGGGGGACTTCTGCCGGAGGATCTGGTGCCGTCAAAGTACGTTGACGATGTAACCAAGGTCAGCGTTTCCTTCCTTGGAGCAGTGGATACTGCCACCGAGGGCTTGCACAGTATTTCTCTTCGAGTGGAGGATACCAGCGGAAATACCACGAAGGCAGAGGCTTCCTTTTATGTGACCGATGCACTGGTGAGTGGATACACTCATGAGATCGGCAATCCCTTGCCTGCGGTAGAGGCCCTTTTGCCCGGTTGCTCTGCCATGCTTTCCGGAGAAGAGGCGATTCCCACCGTTCCCGGACGTGTGGAGATGCGGGTAGAGGTGTTTGGCGGTGAGTATGTGCTGTATTATACGGCTGTGGATACCATTGCTCCGCAGGGCGTGTTGAAAAGCGAGATCGGCGGATTTTATGTGGGCAACACTCTGCCCGAGGATCCAACCTACTTTGTTGAAAGCATCACCGATGCCACGGCTGTCAGCGTCAGCTATGCGGAGGACTATGTTCTTGACCGTGCCGAGCAAAAGCAGATTTCCATTCTGCTTACCGACCTTGGCGGCAACGTGACCACCTTGACGCTCACTCTTTCGGTTTTTGAAGACGGTGAGGGGGAGGATCGGTTACCCCCTGTGATTTCGGGTGTGAAGGATCTTGAGACAGCTTTGGGCGTTGCGCCCAACTATCTTGAGGGCGTTTCGGTTTACGATGGCAGAGACGGTGCCATTGCCGTCGACCGCATCAAGGTGGACAGCTCTGCGGTGAAGCTTAATGCGATCTCCACCGGAAGAGGCTATCCCGTTACCTATTCCGTGGTTGATGCGGCAGGAAATGTTGCCACCGTTACGGCTTATGTGAAGGTGGTTCGTCCTTCGGTAAGCGAGGAACAGCTGGAGGCCTGCTTTGATGAGATCATGGCGAATCTGAAAACCGAGGGACTGTCTCGTTTCTCGGTGCTCTCGATGGTATATGAGTATGTGACAGAGCATTACAGGTTTTCTTCCGAAACCTCCAATACCGACGGAAGTGATTACAGAACCGAGGCCTATTGGGGATTTACTGTAAAGAACGGAAATTACAAGACCTATACCGCTATGACGGCCGTGATCTTGGAGCGTCTTAACATCGACTATTTTGTGGTCAACCGTCAGCAGACGGGCAGTGAACCCCATAGTTGGCTACTGGTGGATTACGGCATAGGATGGCTATACATGGATACCGCTCCTCTTGAAGGGTATGTCTGGACAAAGAGCGGAAAGTTGTATCGGGAAAGCGATCCCGAGGCGGCAAATCTGTCCGCTGCCGATATTCGCAAGCGCACTGCCATGACCGATGGAGATATTGCAAGTCTGACATCGCTTTTGAATGGCTTCGTGCCCGGTTGGAACTACTATAAGGCAGATATTTCGGGCGGAATTCTTCCCGTGACCGCCACCAGAGGTGAAAACGGCGGATATATTTCTCCCAAATATAAGATTACCTATCAATCCTCAAGTCCCAACGGTAAGATTGAGGGGCAGGCGGTGCAGACGGTGACCCACGGTGCAAAAAGCACCACCGTTACCGCCGTTGCCACCAACCCTGCTTATCGCTTTGTTCGTTGGAGTGACGGACTGACCACCGCAACAAGAAGCGATGTGGTGACGAAAATCACCACGCTGACCGCAGAATTCGAAATGTATGCCATCGACAAGCACACCGTCGTTTACAAGGCAACCGAGGGTGGAAGCATCAGCGGCACGACAACTCAGAATAAGAGATACAACGAGGTCACCGCACTTGTAACGGCCGTACCTGCGGAAGGTTACTATTTTGTTGGTTGGAGCGACGGGCTGACCACCGCCTCCCGAACCGATCGGGTGGTGGGCGATGCCGAATACACCGCAAATTTTGCGCCCATGATGATCTTGAACTATAAGTCAGAGCAGGGCGGCAGTATTTCGGGAAAAACGATTCAAACGCTGATCCCCGGAACCAAGGGCTCGTCGGTGATTGCAGTGCCCGACAAGGGTTATCTGTTCGTTTCTTGGAGCGACGGAATCACCACAGCGGAGCGTCAGGACACCTCAACGGTAAGTATGGACCTGACGGCAACCTTCAAAAAGGATACGGGAAGCTATGGCCTTTTCTACATGGCGGGACAAAACGGCAGGATCGAGGGCAGTGCGCTCCAGACTGTGCCTTGCTGGGAGCAGGGTACGCCTGTGAGTGCCGTTCCCGATGAGGGCTATCGCTTTGTGCGCTGGAGTGACGGACTGACCTTACCCACTCGAAGCGATCTTGTGTTGGAAAATACGACGCTGACGGCCTTCTTTGAAAAAATCCCCATTTTCGAGCTGATCTATGAAGCGGCGGATGGCGGACGCATCGAGGGAGAGGCTTTACAGACGGTCATGGAGGGAGAAAGCGGCATGGCGGTGACCGCCGTGCCCGACGAGGGATATGAGTTCGTCTCCTGGAGCGACGGCAACACTGAACCCACCCGTCAGGATGCGCCCGTGGCGGATTTGACCGTAACGGCAGTGTTCAGAGAGCGTCCCAAACCCGAGCCGGTTGTTTATACGCTGACATACCTTGCGACAGAAGGCGGAACTGTTCAGGGCGAGGCTTTACAGCAGGTCGTCTTGGGTGAGCAGGGAAGTGAGGTCACCGCAGTGGCAGAAGAGGGCTATCGCTTCGTTTCCTGGAGCGACGGGAGCACGCAGGCCACCAGAAGTGATGTGGCATCGGAGAATCTGACTCTGACAGCGGTTTTTGAACAGATCGATGGGGAACAGACCCTGTAAAATACATTTATACGGGCTCCTTCCCCGATAAAGGAATTATAAACCAATTTCGGGGACGAGCGATCTCGCTCGTCCCCACTTTTTCAAAAGGAAGATTCAAAGGAATGATGAAAAAAAGAACGGTTGCTCTTCTTTTGGCACTTTGTTTTCTTGTCCTCCCCCTCTCCTCCTGCCAAAGCAGGTGGGGGAAGCTGGGAGAGGAGGCGGAGGCGGCCAGCCTGCCCACCCTTACGATCACAACAGAGGGGGGGGCGCAGATCGTCAGCAGAAGCGAATATCTGAATATGACCCTCGTCCTCTCGGGCATCGGGGAGGAGCAAACCTTCCTTTCGGGGCGCATCAGGGGCAGGGGCAATTCCACTTGGGATTTTTGCGAAAAGAAGTCCTACCGCCTAAAGTTGGATCTGAAGACCAATCTGCTCTTCACGGGTGACGGTGGGGACAAGGACTGGGCGCTGATCTCCTGCGCCAGGGAAAAGTCTTTTCTTAGAAATTTTGCAATGTTTGCCCTTGCAAAGGAGCTGGGAATGGCGGCGGTCACCGACTGCTCCTTCTGCCATCTGGAGCTCAACGGCGAATATATGGGCCTTTATATGCTCACCGAAACGGTGGAGCTGGGCAAGAGCCGTCTTGACCTGGAGGACGAGGGCGAAGAGGAGGACAAGGCGTATCTTCTGGAGTTAGACAAGCGGGCAAAATCCGAAGCGGAAAGCCCCTACGAATATTTTTACGTAAACGATTGGGAGATTCCCTTTGCCATCAAGAGCAAGGTGAGCAACGAAGCGCAGAGGGATTTCATCAAGGACTACGTGGAACGGGTGGACGATGCCATCCTGTCGGGCGACAGAGAGGCGATAAACGCCCTTGCCGATGTGGAAAGCTTGGTGGATATGTATCTTTTGCAAGAGTTTTCCAAAAACAGAGACGTGGGCTTTGCCAGCTTTTATCTCTACAAGGACAAGGGCGGCAGGCTGACGGCGGGCTTCCCTTGGGACTTTGATATGGCGCTTGGCAACGACAGCGGCGAGGACCGCCTTGCCGAAAAGGACTCTCCAAAGATCAACTATAAGGACCCCGAGGGTTTGATGGCGGCGGTGCTCAACCGCTGGTTTGAGGCGCTGTGCAAAAACGAGTGGTTTATGACCCTATGCGCCGACAGATGGGAACAGACGGTGTCGCCTGCCGTTGATAAGATCGTAAAAAAGACGGTCTTGCAGGGCTACGCTATGAAGAACGATGCAAAAAGAAACTACGATCGCTGGGCGATTATGGGCAAAAAACAGCTTTTTGAGCCTGCAAGGATCGTGATGATCCGCGGCTACACGGGACAGGTGGACTACCTTGCCGATTGGATGACCGACAGAAGAAAGTGGCTTGACGAGTATTTTGAAAAGTGGTAACGAGATGAACGAGCTTTTGTTTTTAAAGGATATCAAAAGAGGGGAAGAGCCCTTCTCCTTCTACCCCCGTCCCATGCTTGAGCGGGACTCTTATATCTGCTTGAATGGCAAATGGCGGCTGGCGATCGAAAAAAACGAGACGGGCAAAACCGAGCCGTCGGGCTATCCCTACGAGATCACCGTCCCCTTTCCACCGCAAAGCGCCCTTTCGGGGGTGAACGTCACCGTGGGGCAAAAGGATCTGCTGTTTTATAAAAGAAGCTTTGAAAAGCCTTTGATGAAGGAGGGCGAGCGGCTGCTTCTTCATTTCGGCGGGGTGGATAACCAAGCCGCCGTCTTTGTAAACGGCGAGAAAGTCGGAGAACACGTGGGCGGATATCTGCCCTTTGGCTTTGAGATCACCCCTTTTTTAAAGGAGGGCGAAAACCGGCTTTCGGTGGTGGTGCAGGACGAAACGGATCCCGCCTACCCCTACGGCAAGCAGAAGATCAAGCGGGGGGGAATGTGGTATACCCCCGTCTCGGGCATCTGGCAGACCGTTTTTCTGGAGGTGGTGCCGCAAAAGCATATCGAGGGCATCCGCACCTTGACCACCAAAAAGGGCGTTGAGATCACCGTTTTGGGGGGCGAGGAGGAAAAAACGCTGCTTCTTGAGGGAAAAGAGTATTCCTTCAAGGGCGAAAGTCTGCTGTTGCCTGCCGAGAATTTTGAAGATTGGTCGCCCGAACACCCGAGGCTTTATTTCTTCACGGTGAAGAGCGGCAAGGACGAGGTGCGCTCCTATTTTGCAAAAAGAACGGTGGAAATAAAGGATGGCGACATCCTTGTAAACGGTAAAAAATACTTTTTTCACGGTCTGCTTGATCAGGGCTACCACCCCGATGGCATCTTCCTGCCGCCCTGCGAAGAAGAACTTACCAAAGATATTCTCAGGTCAAAGAGCCTGGGCTTCAATATGCTGCGCAAGCACATCAAGATCGAGCCTCAGCTGTTCTACTATTTTTGCGACGTGCTGGGGATGTTCGTCTTTCAGGATATGGTCAACAGCGGGAAATATAGCTTTTTCCGTGATACCGCCCTGCCCACCGTGGGATTAAAAAAACTGCCCGACAGCGGCGTTTTTTGCCGCGTGAACGAGCAGACGAGGGACTTTTTCATCAAGCACAGCAAGGGCATTATCGAAGCGCTTTATAACCACCCCTCGGTGGTCTATTATACGATTTTCAACGAGGGCTGGGGGCAGTTTGACTGTGACAAGGTGTATGAAGAGCTGAAGGACGCCGACCCGTCAAGAGTGTTTGATGCCACCTCGGGCTGGTTTGAGGGCAAAAAGAGCGACGTGAGGTCACTGCACGTCTATTTCAAGAAATTCAAAGCCCCCAAAAGAAAGGGAATGCGCCCGCTGATCCTGTCAGAATTCGGAGGTTACTCTCTGCCCGTGATGGGACATCGCTTCAACACCGAAAAGAACTACGGCTACAGCACCTACAGCGATCGGGAAGCCTTTGAAGAGGCATTTTTGAGCCTTTACGAAAGAGAGATCCTGCCCGCCATCGGCAAGGGACTGCAGGGCACCGTCTATACCCAGCTTTTTGATGTGGAGGACGAAACCAACGGTCTTTATACCTACGATCGGCAGGTCTGCAAGGTCACGCCCGAAAGAATGAGAGGGCTGGCAGAGCGGCTATATCAAGCGGCGGCAAAGGAGGCAAAGGAGGAGCAATGACCGAGCTTTTGGATATCAAGGCAAAGGACAAGGGCATCGGCGGCGCCCTTTCCAATTTCGCGCCCCACGCATTCACCGTAGACGGGGTGCAGTGCGCCTCTATGGAGGGCTTTTTGCAGTCTTTAAAGACGCCGAGCGTGAAAAAACAGCAAAAGATCTGCGCCATGACGGGGATCGACGCCAAAAACGTCTTCCGCTATTCGCCCCGCCGCTACCTCTTTTTAAAGACCCACAAGGTCTATTGGAAGGGAAAGACCATCGACCGCATGAGCGAGGAGTTTGACCGGCTCATCACCCGAGCCTACGATTGCCTTTTTGAAAACCCCGATTTTCGCCGCGCTCTTGAAGGCGCAAAGGGCAAAAACCTGATCCACTCTCACGGCAAAGCCAAGAAAAAGGAAACCGTACTCACCGAGGAGGAGTTCATTTTCCAGCTTTTAAGGCTGATGGAGAAGGTATAAATACCAAGAATTGTATACTGCGTAAATCAGGCTTCGCAGTATACAATTTTTTTTTTAAAATTCCAATAAAAGTTGGAAAAACTATTGACAAAGAAAACTTGGAATGATATAATTGAATTACAACAAAACTTGGAATCGGAGAGGGATATGGAAAGAAATAAAATTTTGGAAGAAGCACGAAAAAACAAAAGCAGAGGTCAAGAATACGAAAACAAAGAGTCGGTAAGAAGCAATCTCTTGGGTTCTGCAATTGCTATAATAATCGGTATGGCGTTGTTTATGATTGAGTACTTTGTCAATCATTCGGTTAATATTAGCTTAATTGCCGTTGGTATGACAGCGGCAAGTGTTCAGTCGCTTTACGAAGGAATAAAAAACAAAAAAGCATATTTGATCGTAATTGGTTGCGTTGAAAGCATTATAGTGCTATTTTCGCTTTTGATCTTTATGGTACAGGTGATTGCATAATGAATTCACATCTTAGATTAAAGAATAAACTGAAACAGTATCGTCAAAATGCAGGACTTACTCAAACTCAACTTGCAGAACTGGTAGGATCATCTAAGAACACGATAAGCTCTATCGAAACAGGACAGTTTTGTCCCACGGCATACCTCGCTGCGTTATTATGTATCGCACTTGAATGTAAGTTTGAAGAATTGTTTTACTTTGATGAGGAATAATTATGTTATTTGCTATAAATAAAAGGGAGGAAATGATGGCAAAATATAAGAATGAAGATAACCTATCGATATTTGATATGATGGAGCCTGAAGAAGCGCTCAGTCCTAAATTGGATGTTGTAAAGCTGTCCTATATTTCGGCAGAGGCAATGACCTGGCAGGAGCTTTTCAAGGGTTACGATGAACTTCACGCAATTACATTCTCCTCTGGTATCAACTTTATGTATGCGTTGCTGGAGATGTTTCAAAAGGTTGAACTCATCTTTGGTAACGAAATGGTGATGTCGAATTCTTTGCAGGACATTATGGCATACCAAAGTAATCTTCTTGATCGTATTCGTAGCGAAGCAGGGGACAGAAAACAAAAATTGCTTGACAGGATTGACGATGAAACCGTTAGGCTTTATGTTGCACGTCAACAGTTATCACACGAGAAAAT
>JAGBIB010000195.1 GCA_017935195.1 Clostridia bacterium | reverse complement strand
GACGGTGACGAAGTTGGTGATGACCGTCAGCTCGTTGGGGATCATCATCAACGCCAGAAGAAGGGTGAAGACGGCGTCCTTGCCCTTGAAGCGCAGTCTTGCAAAAGCAAAGGCGGCGGGCACGATGACCACCATCATCAGCGCCGTCGTGCCAAGGGTAAAGACGAGGGTGTTGACGAAATACTTTGCCAGAGGAACTGCGGTGAAGGCGGTGACGAAATTGTCAAAGGTGGGGGACAGGGTCTACAGCTTTGGGATATATTCGGAATTGTAGGCGGCGTAGCTTTTAAAGGAGGTGAGGATCATCCAATAAAAGGGGAACAGCACCGCCAGGGCACAAAGGACGAGGAAGGCGTAGACCACCGTCTTGAACGCCGCCTCCTTCACTCCGGCACCTCGGTCAAGAGAGGGGATATTCTTTTGGTTTTTCATAAATACCTCCTTTTAACCGTTGAACACGTGCTTTTTGCGCACCAGCAGGTTGATGACGGTGACGGTCAGCACGATGACGAAGAGGACGATGGCAGCAGCCGCCGCATAGGAAGGATAGCCGCCGCTGTCGCCGTAAAGCATATCGTAGATGTAGCCCACAATGGTGTTCATCTCGGCGGCGTTTAAGTTCACCCCGAAAAGGGCAACGGCATCACCGTATGCCTTGAACGCTCCGATAAAGCCGGTGATCACCAGATAAAAGAGCATGGGAGAGATCATGGGCAGGGTGATCTTATAAAAGATGCGAAAGCGTGAGGTGCCGTCAATGCGGGCGGCGCTGTAGTATTCCTCCTTCACCGAGGCAAGGGCGCTTGTCAGCACCAGGATCTTGAAGGGCATGACCGTCCACACGGTGTAGACACACAAAACCAGCATCTTTGCCCAATATGGGCCCTCGATGAAATCCACGGGAGAAAAACCAACTCCCTCAAGGATCAGATTGACAAGGCCGTTTGAATATTCGGTCTGATCAAAAAGGATCATAAAGACCATACCAACCGCCAAAGTGTTTGTCACATAGGGCAGGAAATAGACGGTCTGAAAAAGCTTGCGCAGCTTTTTAATGGAAGAAAGCGCCAGCGAAATCAACAAAGAAAGCAGGGTGGAGGCGGGCACGGTGAGGAAGACCAGAACAAGGGTATTCTTCAGCGCCTGCAGGAAATAGGGATCTCGCAGGACGTAGGAATAATTGTAGCTTCCCCAACCGAAGAACTCCTGAGAGGCCGAATTGTAGCCCTCTTGCACCGAGTAGATCAGCACGTCGATCAGCGGATAGACCAGAAAGACGGCAACAAACAGTAGGGCGGGCAACAGATAAAGCCATCCCTTTTTTTGATTACGTTCCATAAGTCCCCCTTACTTCACGCGGATGCGCTCTTGGCTCTCGCCGTCAAACAAGAAGACCTTTTCACTCTTTAAGCGGAAGCGCACCGAGGAAGAGGACAGATCTACCGCTCTTCCCTGCTCGGAGGAGACGATGGCGCGGATGGCACCGCTTCCGCAAAGAGGATGCTGTGCCACGATGCTCACGTCTCTGCCCATCACCTCTACCCCCTTGAGCGTACAGGTGAAGGTACCCTTTTCATCAGGCACGAAGCCCTCGGGACGGATGCCCACGAAGACCTTGCCGTCCTCCGCACCCGAAACGGACAGCACGTCCTCATTTCCGATATACAGTCTGCCCTTTTCCACCCGTCCTTCAAAAACGTTGATGGGCGGGGTGCCAAGGAACTTTGCAACGAAAAGATTTGCAGGATCGTCGTAGACCTGCTGAGGGGCACCGATCTGCTGGGCAACGCCCTCCTTCATCACCACGATGCAATCGGAAATGCTCATTGCCTCCTCCTGATCGTGAGTAACGAAGACGGTGGTAATGCCCGTTTCCTTCTGAATGCGGCGGATCTCCTCACGAGTCTGCAGACGAAGGCGGGCATCCAGATTGGACAGCGGCTCGTCAAGAAGCAGAACACCCGGCATCTTTACAAGTGCTCTTGCAATAGCAACTCTCTGCTGCTGACCGCCCGAAAGCTCAGCGGGTCGGCGGTCAAGCAATCCTTCGATCTGCACAAGACGGGCACAGGTCAGCGCCCGCTCCATTTTCTCTTCCTTCTTCAGCTTCTCCTTGCCCTTCAGATTTTCAAGAGGGAAAAGGATGTTGTCAAGGACGGTCAGATGGGGATAAAGGGCGTAGTTCTGAAAGACCATACCCACCCCTCTTTTTTCGGGCGGCAGGTCGGTCACGTCTTTTTCTCCAAAGAAGATCTTGCCCGAGGTGGGCTTTTGCAGACCGCAGATCATATTTAAGGTGGTGCTCTTTCCGCATCCCGAGGGACCCAAAAGTCCGATCAGACTGCCGTCGGGAATCTCAAAGGAAAAATGATCCACCGCCACCACCTCCCCCTTTTTCTTGGGTGCAGGGAAATGCTTGGTCAGCTCGCTTAATACCACTTTCATTCGTTGTTCTTCCTTTCTATTCCGCCTTATACACAAGGCTTCCTTCGATCTTTCCGATCTTTTTCATCACGGCCTTCAAAGAATCATCGTAAACGAAGAGGGAAAAATGCCAATCCTCGGGACGGGTGTCCAAATGGTTGAAGATCTTATCGTAGACTCGCACCATCTTCTCATCCTCCGCCCCCTGCTTGAAGTGCAGGATGAAGAAGCTGCAGAAATACTCGTCGGTAATCTGCTTTCTTACCAGATGCACCTGATCAAGTACCTCTTCGTCGGCCTTTTTCATAAAGGCGAGGATATCGTCAAGCATTTCCTTCGGCATGGTTTCGGCACTGAGGTGATCCTTCACGGTCAGCTCTCCGGTGTGACTGACCTCGTCGATCTGCTTTTGACCGTAGGTCATCGCCTTCCTGCGGTATTCTTCAATCCCCTCTTCGTTGCCGGTCAGACAGCAATACTCGCCGATTGCAAAGAGCCCCTCCTCCACGTAATTGTGGTTTAACTCCATCGCCTGATAGATCTGCTCAATGCCTCCGTCATCGTATCGTCCAAGAAGGATGCATCCCTTGGTGTAGTGAGCGTGAGCGGTGGCAAATTTGTTTTCGGTGCTTTCAAAAAGTCGATCGCACAGCGCCTCCGCCTCCTCGTAATAGCTGAACGCCATCAGAGCGTCAAAGACGGGGCGTGCCTCCTCGGCAGGCAGGGTCTGTCCCGTTTTTCTATACTCCTCGATCACGGCAAGGGGCTTTAGGTATTGCTCCTTGCGCACCTCCTCGTAGTTTTCCTTGATGGCTTCGGCGATCTCCTTTGAAACAGCCTGCGCCGCCCTCTTACATTCCGTACCGTAAGCGTCGGCATGGTCGGGCAGGATCACCGTAAAGTCCTTCACCCCCAGCGCCTCCATACGGTAACGCAGGATAGGGTGGGAAGCCGAGCGAGGCTGGATCTCCTTTAAAAGCAGACTCTTATAAAAGTCCCCTCTTTCAATCACGGCACGGCGAAAGGCCTCGTTTACAACCTGACAGGTGTTTTCTCTGGGCTGCTCGGAGGAATAATAATGGTCTTCGATAAAACGCTGAAGCTCCTTTTCAAAAAGGTGATAGTAGCCAAGCTTCGCCATACCGTTGATGGCGGTTTGCGGGTCGCCCTTTTCAAAAATGGCACGGTCGGCACATTGCTCGATGACAACCGAGGAGGTAACACGGTAAACAAAGTATTCAAAGGTATAAAAGGCATCGGGCAGGGCGAACAGAATGTTGACCAGCCCGTCAAAGCCGGTGTTTTCTCTCTCGGCAAGAGAGGAAAAGAGGGCGTATTCCTTGTCGGTGGGGTTGCCGTCCTTGGTCAGGTGGGCAAATTCGTGCAAAAGCACCTCATAAAGCTCCTCCCTGCTCATCACATCCAGCAGATTCACGCCCAGCTGCAGAGAATAGGTCTTGCCGATCCTTGCAATGCCGGCGTTGCAGTCGTTTAAGAAGACGATGCGCACGGGGCCGTCCTCTCCCACCGCCGTTGCCGCCTTGTGGGCAAGGGCGTGCAGCTCGGGATAGTCCTCGGGATTGCAGTAGCCCTCGAAAGTATACTTCTCTTTATAGGGAAACAGTCTTGAAAGCGCACCGTAGCAAAGGTACATGGGGAAAATGGCAATTGAGGCACTCACGTCTCCGCCTCCGCCCAAGCCAAACAAAAAGGCAATACCCAAGGCAAAGACGAGCAGCGCCCAAGCACTTCCCTTCATCAGATACCGAAAGCGCTTGACTCTTTTCACCACCGCTTCCAAATCCTTTTCTGCCTCCTCCTTACGGGAGAGCAGATATTCCTGCTGCTTTTGCAGGCTGATCTGCTTGCTCTTTTTATAAAAGTAGGCACCCACCCAGCTAAGGGCAAGAAGCAGGACCAGCACCGCCAACAAAATCAGAGCGGGAACGCCCAGCGCATCCCTTGTCCCCTGCGACAGCCCGTCGCCCAAAAGGACGCCTGCCAAGGAAAAAGCGATGACCGCAAGGCAGGAAAGGACCAGCCGCGCCACAATAAAAGCAGTTCTTCTTTTTTTGTTTTGTTGCATAGCATTCCTTTCTGTGAGTATAGCTCACAAAACGTTCAAGGAGGTGCCCTGCGGGCACCTCCATTTTTTACTTTTTTAACGGCTTACATCACGTCAACCGTCTCGATACCCAAAAGGTAGGTCAGGAATTCCATCTTTTCCTTGGTCATGCGGCAAAGGGCAAGACGGTTTGCCTTCTTTGCTCCGTCCTCTTCGGAAAGGATGCGGTCATCATGGTAGAAGACCGAGAATGCGGAGGCGATGCGGTAGGCCGCCTCGGCAATGTAGTTGGGCGCACGCTCGGTGACTGCCTGCTCAAAATACTCGCCCACATCGGCAAGAGTCAAAAGCAGCTCCTTCTCGGCAGGAGAAAGATCAACGGCAATATCAAGACTTTCGGGAATAACCGCTCCCTCCTTTTGCGCCTTGGCAAGCAGGCTGGTGATGCGGGTCACGGTGTAAAGCAGGTACGCTCCCGTCTTTCCTTCGCAGGAAAGGAAGCGGTCAAAGTCGAAGACATAGTCCTTGGAGCGGTTGTTGATCAGATCACCGAACTTCACCGATGCCACCGACAGGCGGTCAGCGACCTCACGTCTATGCTCTTCATCTCTGAATTTTGCAGGGTCAAGGCTGGCAAGTGCCTTTTCATAGGCAGTATCCAGCAGAGCGTTTAACTGCATCACGCCGCCGTCTCTGGTCTTGAAGGGCTTGCCGTCCGCACCGTTCATGGTGCCGAAGCCCAAATGCTCACAGGCACACTCCTCCTTTAAGATCCCCGCCAGCTTCTCGGCGCGGAAGATCTGGGTGAAGTGAAGGCCCTGACGCTTATCCACCACGTACCATACGTAATCGGGATCAAAGAGCTTTCTTCTCTGGATCATGGTGGCAAGGTCGGTGGTGGCGTAGATGTTGGAATTGTCCGATTTCTTGATGATGACGGGAGGCATGGGGGCGTTATCGTCCTCGCGAGAAACTCTTACCACCCTTGCGCCCTCACTTTCCTCAAGCAGGTTTTTCTCTTCAAGCAGGGCAAGCAGCTCCTCCACGTAGTCTTCGGCATCCGATTCACCGTACCAGTATTCAAAATCCACGTTCAGACGGTCGTAAATGCCCTTCATATCGGCCTTGGATACCTCCATAAAGGACTTCCACAGAGCGTAGTAGCCGGGATGCTTCTTCTGCAGCTCGGCAGTGACCTCGTGGGCAATGCGGGAATATTCGGGGTCGGTCTTGCTCTTGCCCGATGCGCAGGGGTAGACCTCGTTTAATTCCTTCACGTCAATGGGAGGCACGGTGTCCTTTTCGGGATCGAAGTCGGGAGCAAAGCACCGCCAATCGGGGTGGCGCTCCCGCAATTCGGTAATGACCAGACCCATCTGCAGACCCCAGTCACCAAGGTGCGTGTCACCGAAGGCATCGCCGCCT
>JAGBIB010000194.1 GCA_017935195.1 Clostridia bacterium | reverse complement strand
TGTTGAGATATATGCCAAAACATACGACTACAAAAAGACAGGTACCATGGACCTTGTTTCTTATGAAAGCGCTGTCCAGCGGATCAAAAATCCGGATTCACTAAGTGTGGATGGATCGGCGACTGATCAGAAACTTCAAGCCCTGTGTGCAAATCAGGTTGAGCTTTACTTTATCAATCAAGATTCAAGAGGATGTACCATTTTGCAGCCAATCTATAATTTTAAAGGAACTGCCACAAGCGCAGGCGGTAAGGAAGGGGAGTTTCAATCAAAGATCATTGCAATACCCGAGTCCTATACCTATGAAAAAAAGGACGAAGCATCATAAAATCAGGCAGGCGAAGCATTTTGCTCCGCCTGCCTTTTTTGATCGCAAATAAAAAAATAGATCTAAAGTCCTTGCAATAAAATAAAAAATATGGTATACTGTAAGTTGTAAATTTGTCGCATTTTTTGTTATAAGAAGGAAAGAATATGGAAAGATCCAAGGTCGTGATCTCCAAAGAGCAGATCGCGTTACAGTATGAATATATGGGCAAGGTTCGCGCCCTTTTGGGGCAGGAGGAGCGCTATGCATTGGTGCGCACCTACGGCTGCCAGCAAAACGAAGCCGACTCCGAAAGACTTGCGGGGATGCTCCACGAAATGGGCTACAGCATCACTGAGGACGAGAAAAAAGCCGACCTGATCCTTGTAAATACCTGCGCCGTCAGAGAGCACGCCGAGCTCAAGGCGCTGTCCATCACGGGGCAGTTCAAGCACCTGAAGGAAAAAAAGAAGAGCCTGCTCATCGGCATTTGCGGCTGTATGGTCTCTCAAGAGCATCGCAAGGAGGACATCAAGCACAAATACCCCTACGTGGATTTTCTCTTCGGTACGGCAATGCTTTACCGTATGCCCGAGATCCTCTATACCCGTCTTGTGAAGCAAAAAAGACAGTTCTTCCTTGACGACAACAGCGGTAACATTGCAGAGGGTCTGCCTGTTTACCGTATGAACGAGTTTAAGGCGTGGGTGTCCATTATGTACGGATGCAACAACTTCTGCTCCTACTGCGTGGTGCCCTACGTGAGAGGCAGAGAGCGCAGCCGCGACCCCGAGGAGATCTTACAGGAGGTAAAGGCGCTGGCGGAGCAGGGCTACAAGGAGATCACCCTTCTTGGTCAGAACGTCAACTCCTACGGTAAGGATCTTGAAGAGCCCATGACCTTTGCGCAGCTTTTGGAGCGGATCTGTCAGGTTGAGGGCGAGTTTACCGTCCGCTTTATGACCAGCCACCCAAAGGACGCCACAAGGGAGCTGATCGACGTGATGGCGCAAAACCCCAAGATCGCAAGAGCATTTCACCTGCCTTTGCAGTCGGGAAGCAACAGAGTGCTTCAGCGGATGAACCGCAAATATACCACCGAGCGCTATCTTGAGCTGGTGGACTATATGAGAGAAAAAATGCCCGATATCGCCCTGACCACCGACATCATCGTCGCCTTCCCCGGGGAGAGCGAGGAGGACTTTGAAGGCACGCTTGAGATGTTAAGAAGGGTGGAATACGATAACATCTATTCGTTCATCTACTCCAAGCGCAAGGGCACGCCCGCAGCAGACTATCCCGACCAGATCGATCCTTCCGTGGCATCCGACCGCTTTGCCCGTATGATCGCCTGCCAGCAGGAGATCTCGGCAAGGAAAAACAAGGACTACACCGGTGAGGTACTGCAGGTGCTGGTGGAGGGCTATAGCAAGACCGACAAAACAAAGCTGACGGGCAGAACGGAAAAGAACCGTCTGGTACATTTTGAAGGTCCCGAGGAGCTGATCGGTCAGCACGCCGCCGTTCTGATCAAGAGAAGCGAGACCTACGCTCTTTTCGGTGAGCTTGCACAGTTGTAAATGATAAAATAACCGTTATTGAAAGGAAGAAATATTATGGAAATCATGGAAATGGCAAAGCTTTTAGGGCTTGCAATCAAGGAAAGCGATGCGGCAAAGAGAATGGAAGCCTGCAAGAGTGCCTACGAGGAGGATGAGCAGATCATGGCTCTGACCACCGAATTCGATGTTCAGCAAAAGGCACTTGCCGCTCTTGCAGGCGGTAAAGATGCCGATCCCAATCTGATCTCCTCCATCCAGACCCGCATTACCGAGATCTACGAGGAGGTTCTGGCAACCGACGTATATAAGAACTACGAGCAGGCACAGAACGAATTAAACGAGCTGATCAACCGTGTCAATGCCACCATGATGGCGCAGATCACGGGTCAGGTGGGCGAGGGTTGCACCCACGATTGCTCCACCTGCGGCGGCTGTCACTAAGAAAGCGCCCTGCGGGGCAAAACATCTTTTGAATTTACAGAAGGCAGGAAAAGAGAATGGCACTTTCACCCATGATGCAACAATACGTGGAGGTCAAGGAACGGTATCCCGATGCCCTGGTTTTTTACCGCCTGGGGGACTTTTACGAAATGTTCTTTGAGGATGCCAAAACGGCATCCCGTGAGCTGGAGCTGACCTTGACGGGCAGAGACTGCGGGCTTGAAGAGCGCGCGCCGATGTGCGGTGTGCCCTATCATTCTGCCGACGGATACATCGGCAAGCTGGTAAACAAGGGCTACAAGGTGGTCATTTGCGAGCAGATGGAGGATCCAAAGGCTGCAAAGGGCATCGTGAAAAGGGACGTGGTGCGCATCGTCACCCCCGGTACCGTCACCGACAATACCCAGCTTTCCGAAGGAGAGAACAATTTTATCTGTGCGCTCCTCTTTTTGGAAAAGGAGATCGCCCTTTGCGTTGCCGATATTTCAACGGGTGACCTTTCCGCCACCTCCATTTTCTCCGGTGACGAGGAGGAGCTGATCAGCGAGATCGCCTCCTACAGCCCCCGTGAGGTGATCGTCAGCCGTCCTTTGCAAAAGGGACTTTTGAAGGACTACCTTGAAAACCGTCTGCGGGCAAAGGTCTACGAGCTTCCCCTGCATTTTGAGGAGCAGACCGCCCTTCCTGCCTTTGTAAGAAGTCTTGGAAGCACGGCAGGCTATCCCGAGGAGCAAAAAAACATTCTTCTTGCGGTGGGGGCCCTTGTTTCCTACGTTTCAAACGCACTGAAAAGTGAAAAGTTCAGCGCAAAGAATTTGAATATTTATGCCAAGGGGCAGTATCTTTTCCTTGACAGCAACACAAGGCGCAATTTGGAGCTTTGCCGCACCATGCACCTGCACGAAAAGAAGGGAAGCCTTCTTTGGGTGCTTGACAAGACCTGCTCGGCAATGGGCGCAAGACTGCTAAAGCAGTACGTGGAGCAGCCCTTGGTGAACCAAAAAAAGATCCTCTACAGACAATCTGCCGTGGCGGAGCTGGCAGATCAGTTCATTTTGAGACAGGAGTTAAAGGAAGAGCTTTCCGAGATCCTGGATATGGAGCGTCTGATGACCAAGGTGGTCTACGGCACGGCGGGGGGCAAGGATCTGCGTGCCATTGCCAACACCATGGCGGTCCTTCCCAAGATCAAGGCGCTGATCAAGGACTGTCAGAGCGAGGCGCTAAAGGACATCAACGCCCGTCTTGACGATCTTGCTGATCTGCACGCCCTGCTTGATGCCGCCATCAAGGAAAACCCTCCCTTTTCGGTAAGAGAAGGTGACTTCATCGCCGACGGCTACAGCGCCGATGTGGACAAGCTCCGCTTGATTAAAAACAACGCAGGCGGTTACTTAAAGCAGATCGAGGCAAGAGAAAAGGAGCGCCTTGGGATCAAGAACCTGAAGGTGGGCTATAACAGAGTCTTTGGCTATTACATCGAAATCTCCAAGGCTTCTAATGAAGGCTTGAGTCTGCCCGAGGATTACGTGCGCCGTCAGACGCTGACCACGGGCGAAAGATACATCACAGAAGAGTTAAAGCAGCTGGAGAACACCATTCTGGGGGCAAGCGACAAGGACGCCGCCCTTGAATACGAGATCTTCCAGATGCTTTGCAAGAAGTTAAATGAAAATGTGGAGCGCATCCGCATCAGCGGTGGCTGTGTGGCAGAGCTGGATGTCTATCTGTCTCTTGCCTTTGCGGCGGTGGAAAACCGCTACACCCGCCCCGAGATTACCTGCGATCAGGTGATCAGCATCACCGACGGCAGACACCCGGTGGTGGAAAAGTATATCAAGGACGGGGCGTTCGTGCCAAACGATACCCTGCTTGACACCGAGCACAACCGCTTGATGATGATCACGGGACCCAATATGGCGGGTAAATCCACCTATATGCGCCAGGTGGCGCTGATCACCGTGATGGCGCAGATCGGCTCCTTCGTGCCTGCAAGCGATGCCCGCATCGGCATCGTTGACAAGCTCTTTACCCGTATCGGTGCATCCGACGATCTGTCCTCGGGAACCTCCACCTTTATGTTGGAGATGAACGAGGTGGCAAGCATTCTGAAAAACGCCACCAAGCGATCGCTGATCATCTACGACGAGATCGGAAGAGGCACCTCCACTTATGATGGAATGTCCATTGCAAAGGCGGTTGCCGAATATACCAGCGGCAAGAAGCTGGGGGCAAAGGCGCTCTTTGCCACCCACTACCACGAACTTACCGAAATGGCAGACGGCAAAAACGGCATTGTGAACTACCACATCGCCGCAAAGAAAAAGGGCGACGATCTGGTCTTTTACCGCAAGATCGTGGAGGGTGCGGCAGACGACAGCTACGGCATTGAGGTGGCAAAGCTGGCAGGTGTGCCAAGCGATGTGATCAAAAAGGCAAGAGAGGCTTTAAAACAGCTTGAAAGCAAGGGACTTGCCGCACCCAAGGTCAGGGTGGAGGAAAGTGACAATATGACCATCGAGAATTATCTTGAGAAGAATGTATGTGAATCGTTGCGCCGTGCTCAGCTTGACAGCATGACGCCTTTGGAAGCAATGTCGCTTCTTTATGAGTTAAAAAAGACCCTTGGATAAGATAAAATCAGGGGAGAAGGGAGGATGCCGTGTCAAAGATCAATATCCTTGATTTTCAGGTGGCAAACCTGATTGCCGCAGGCGAGGTGGTTGACAGACCTGCCTCGGTGGTGAAGGAGCTGCTTGAGAATGCCATAGATGCAGGGGCAACCGAAATTGAGATCGAGATCAAGCGAGGCGGAAGCAGTCTGATCAGAGTGACCGACAACGGAAGCGGAATGTCAAAAGAGGATGCAGAGCTTTGCATTCTGCGCCACGCCACCAGCAAGATCAAGACCGAGCGGGATCTTGACGGCATCGTGACACTGGGCTTTCGCGGTGAGGCCCTTGCCGCCATTTCCTCGGTTTCGCAAATGAAGATCCTTTCAAAAAGAAAGGAAGATAAGGAGGGTACCTCCATCCTTTGTGATTGCGGCAGGATCACCTCCGTTTCCTCCGTCCCCATGAAAAAGGGAACCACCGTGGTGGTGGAGGAGTTGTTTGCAAACGTGCCCGCAAGAAGAAAGTTTTTAAAGAGAGATCAGTCGGAGGGAATGGCTGTTTCAGCCGTGGTGGAAAAGGTTGCCCTCTCCCACCCCGAGATCTCCTTTAAAATGATCTCCGACGGCGCCATCCGCTTGCAGACCGCAGGGGATAAAAAGCTATATAACACCATTTACGCCCTTCTCGGCAGAGAATTTGCCTCACGCCTTATTGAGGTCAGAGGGAAAAGTGAGGCGGTGGAGGTGTTCGGCTATGTTGGCAGACCCGACAACGTGCGCGCCAACCGCAATTATCAAAACTTTTTCATCAACGGACGCTACGTCAAGTCAAGAACAGCAACGGCGGCTTTGGAGCAGGCGTTTTCCTCCTTTATGGAGAGCGAGCGCTTCCCCTGCTGTGTGTTGAACGTGGTCATCCATCCGGCTCTTGTGGACGTGAACGTCCATCCTACCAAGCTGGAGGTAAAATTCAGCTCGGAAAAGACGGTGTTTGATGCCATCTATCTGGCGGTGAGAAACGCCCTTCTGCAGGATACCACCAGACCTGCCCTGCAGCTGGGCAAAAAGGATGTGGATCATAGAGCCATCGGCACCTATAACCGCTTTACTCCGGTCTACGATCGGCTTGACAGCCCCCCGGAGGGAGGACAGCAGGATCTGTTTTCAAAGCCGACCGCGGAAAAAAGGGAAGAGCCCCTTCCCAAAAAGGAGGCTAACATCGTTCCGCCCACCCCCTTTGACGATCTGCCCTTTGTTTTTGAGGACGTTGCAAAGGCATATGAAAAACAATTGGGCGAGCAAAAAACGTCTTTTGCGCCCCTTTCCGAGGGCAAGACGGGTAAAAACACTTCTGCACCGGTAGTAACCGTCCCCCAAAAGAAAAACGAGGGGCAGGGGCCCCCTGTAAGGGAGCAGATGCCTGTAAAAGAGCAAGGCGTTCCCACTTTTGAAATGCCCGTTTTACCCGATCTGACCCTGCCCACTCTTGACCCTCTTTCCGAAAAAAAGAGCGAGGAGGCCGCAGAGCAGATCGATGTTGACGAAAGAGCGGCAAAACCAAAAGCTCCTCTCTCCATTCAAGAAAAGGAGTTGGGTTCGGAGATAGAAAACGCTCCCATAAAGGAGGCGCAGATCGACCGTCCCTTCACCATGCTTGGAATTGCCTTTGATACCTATATTCTGGTGGAGCAGGGCGACACCCTTTTGATGATCGACAAGCACGCCGCACACGAACGGCTGATCTTCGAGGAAATGAAGAAAAACCGCAGCAAGGCGGAGAAATACTCACAGCTTCTGTTGGTTCCCATCTCCATAGAAATAAGCGATATGGAATTATCCACGGTGATCGATTACGGTGAAGAGCTGAAAAGCACCGGTTTCGCCTTTGACGTGGAGGGCCGTCGCATTCTGATATCGGGTTTTCCCGGAGGTCTTGAGCAGGATCAGGCAGAGACACTTTTCATGACCATGGTTACAAGACTGTCCGACGGTGAAGGAAATGCCGCGCTTACCCGTGAGATCGCCTTTGAAAAGGCGCTTTACACCGCCTCCTGTAAGGCGGCAATGAAGGGCGGCAGAAAGGACGGCAGAGAACATTTGGAGTATCTGTGCCGTTGTCTTCTCAGGCTCCCCGATATTCGTTACTGCCCTCACGGCAGACCGGTAGCATTTGAGATCTCCAAATCAAGCATTGAGCATCGTTTTGGCAGATCTTAAACTATAAACTTTGTTATAACCCGCAGACTGTGCTTCTGCAAAGGATAAGAAAGGACGAAACGATGTTTACACTGTTAAAAAAAGAAGGTAAAGCCCGCAGAGGCGTGATGGAAACGGTGCACGGCACCATCCAGACTCCCGTGTTTATGAACGTTGGTACCTGCGCCGCCATCAGAGGCGGTATTTCCACCGATGATTTAAGAGAGATCGGTTGTCAGGTGGAACTTTCCAACACCTATCATCTGCACATCCGTCCGGGAGATAAGCTCATCCACGATTTAGGCGGTATCCACAAGTTTTTTAATTGGGACAGACCTGTCCTTACCGACTCGGGCGGATTTCAGGTCTTCTCCCTTGCAAAGCTGCGCCGCATCAAGGAGGAGGGCGTTTATTTCCAGTCTCATATCGACGGCAAAAGGATCTTTATGGGCCCCGAGGAGTCGATGCAGATCCAATCAAACATTGCCTCCACCATCGCAATGGCGTTTGACGAGTGTATCGAAAACCCTGCAGAATACAAATATGTCAAGGCATCCTGCGCCCGCACCACCAGATGGTTACACCGCTGCAAGGCGGAAATGGCACGCTTGAACAGTCTTGACACCACCATCAACAAGAATCAGCTGCTCTTCGGCATCAATCAGGGCAGTACCTATAAGGATCTGCGCATCGAGCATATGAAGGAGATCGCAGAGTTGGATCTGGACGGCTATGCCATCGGTGGACTTGCCGTGGGCGAAAGTGCCGAGGAGATGTACGAAACGATTGAAGCCGTAGAGCCCTATATGCCTGTGGACAAGCCCCGCTACCTGATGGGCGTGGGCACGCCCGTAAACATCGTGGAGGCTGTGTACAGAGGCGTGGACTTCTTTGACTGCGTCATGCCCAGCAGAAACGCACGCCACGGCAACGTCTTTACCTGGAAGGGCAAGATGACCATCTTAAACGAGCAGTATTTTGCAGACGACCGTCCCATCGATCCCGATTGCGGATGCCCTGCCTGCCGCAGCTACAGCCGTGCCTATATCAGACATCTGTTCAAGGCAAAGGAGGTGCTGGGTATGCGCCTTGCGGTCATTCACAACCTCTATTTCTATAACGAATTGATGGAAAAGATCAGGGAAGCGCTTGATGAAGGACGCTACGAGGAGTTCTACAACCACTACAGAGTCGTCCTCGGTCAGCGGGCACCCGAATAATGAAGAGCGACACCGCCCTTTTTTCGCGGCTGTGGGCAATCACCGCGCGCCCTCTTTTGAATTTCTTTAAAAAGTCTTTTAAAAGAGCGAGCAACGGGGCGTTTGCTCTCGGTGCGCGCATATATTATAAAAGATCGCCCTACTATCAGCAGATGCCACACCGCTCTTTTGCCGATTTAAAAAAAGATAAGGGTGCGTACGGCGAGTATCTTCTTTGCTATTTTTTAAGAAAAGAAAAGGGCAGATGGCTTTATAACCTCTATATCCCGGGCAGGGAGGAGGCAACCGAGCTGGACGCCCTCTTCATTTGCTCCCGCGGAGTCTTCCTTTTTGAATCCAAGAACTTCAGCGGTCGGATCTACGGACTTTTAAGCCAACCCGATTGGGTGCAGAGTGTCAAGACCGAAAAGGGCATCCGCAAGCTGCGCTTTTTCAATCCGATGATGCAAAACGGCGCACACGCAAGAGCATTGAAGGCACTTTTACCCGAAAACACACCTATTTATCCCATGGTGGTCTTCGGAAGAGAGTCGATGCTTTACACCCCTGTGGCAAAGGAACAGCCCGACAAGCTGTTTTGCTTGAGGGATTTGAGAAAAAGGGTGTCTGCCGTCAAAAAAGGGGTGCTGGGTACCGATCGTATTGAGGGCATCTATAACTCCCTTTTGCAGTATACCAAAATCGATTTACGGGATAAACTCTCCCACCTGCGCCGTGCGCAAAAGCGCAGACGCTGATGAGCAGTAAGAAAGAAGGCGTTTTTTCTTGAAAAAACTTTTTTCAAACAAAGGGATGGATCTGACCACAGGTCCGCTCATCCCCAAAATCATTACATACACCATTCCCATCATCCTCACCGGCGTTTTACAGTTGATGTTCAACGCCGCCGACCTGATCGTGGTGGGACAGTTTGCCGAAAACGGTGAAGAAGCCCTCGCGGCGGTAGGCGGTACGGGACCGCTGATCAATCTGGTGATCAATCTGTTCATCGGATTGTCGGTGGGTGCCTCTGTTTTCGTTGCCCGCTATATCGGCTCAGGTGAAGAGGAAAAGACCCACCAAACGGTGCATACCTCCATGACGGTGGCACTGATCGGCGGCGTGATCTGCTTCCTTATCGGCTTCTTCTTTTCCCGCACCTTCCTTGTCTGGATGGGCACTATTGAAAGCGTGCTTGATCTTGCCACCCTTTATATGCAGATCTATTTCGTGGGTATTCCCGCCAGCCTGATCTACAATTTCGGTGCGGCAATCCTGCGCTCCTCGGGCGATACCGTCCACCCCCTCATCTTTTTAACCATTGCGGGTGTGGTTAACGTGGTATTGAACCTGGTTTTGGTGCTTTGCTTTCACAGAAGCGTGGACGGTGTTGCCATTGCCTCAGCCGTTTCGCAGGTGGTTTCGGCGGCCCTTGTTGTGTGGTATCTTTGCAAGCGTACCAAGGGGGCGTGCAAGCTGGAGCTGAAAAAGCTGCGCATTTATCCCGCAAGACTGTGGGAGCTGGTGCGCATCGGCATTCCCGCAGGCATTCAGGGGTCGCTTTTCTCCATTTCCAACATCATCATTCAGTCGGCAGTCAACTCCTTTGACTCTGCGGCGGTGGTGTCGGGCAGTGTAGCGGCAGGAAGCATAGAGGGCTTTATCTACGTTGCTATGAACGCCTTTCACCATGCGGCATTGTCCTTTATCGGGCAGAACATCGGTGCGGGAAAGCCTGAAAAGATCGGCAAGATCACGGGTACCTGCGTGATGCTGGTGACGGTGGTGGGACTCGCCCTGGGGGCCGTTGCATGGATCTTTGCAGATCCGTTGTTAAGACTGTATATCGGTGCAAATGCCGAGGGTGGTGTGACCGAATCGATCCATTACGGGATGATCCGCCTGCAGATTATCGCCCTGACCTATTTCACCTGCGGCATTATGGACGTGTTCAGCGGAAGCCTTAGAGGAATGGGTGCTTCGCTTGGCCCCACTATGATCTGTCTTCTTGGTGTTTGCGGCATCCGCATCACCTGGATCTTCACCTATTTCCAGATCAACCATACCATGAAGACCCTTTTCTTGTCCTATCCCATTTCCTGGACGGTGACGGTGCTGGCACAGTTGATCTTCTTCCTCTACCTCAGGCGTAAGCTTTTGAAAAGAAAAGAACGGGAGCGGTTG
>JAGBIB010000193.1 GCA_017935195.1 Clostridia bacterium | reverse complement strand
CGGCCTCTACCACCCCAAGGTAGCGCGCTACCATCTGCGCCACACCCAGATCTATATAAACTCGAGGCTTTTTGAGTGGGGTTCCCCGAGAGCCTGTGTATTATAGCATAACGCACCCTGTTTGTCAACCCCTTTTTTGAAAAAATAAAAAAGTTTTTTGTCCCTTCGCAAACCGCTTTCACCGCACTCGTTTTTCTGACTCCCGCTCTTCTTTTTTTGCTTTTCAGCATTGCATTTGAAAAGCTTCCTTTCCCCGTTGTCGCCATTGTTTTGTCTTTTGAAGCGCCGTGTTTGGCTTTAAGGAGTGTACTTGTGTTTGAGAAAAATATGTATCCTTTTAAAAATCCCCAAGAAATTTCTTGCAAATCGGGTAAAACTATGCTATAATAAATTGTTTGAAAAAATGTTTAAGGCGTTAAAGAGCAAAAAGAAAAATGTATCGGGGCGCGCAGTCGTGCTTGCGTTTCCCCCACGAAAGGATCAATATAAGGTATGAGCACTTTACAGCAGGAAATCAGCAGACGGCGCACCTTCGCCATCATCTCCCACCCCGACGCAGGTAAGACCACTCTTACTGAAAAATTCCTCCTTTACGGCGGCGCCATTCAGAGTGCCGGCACGGTCAAGGGCAAGGCATCAGACCGTCACGCGGTGTCCGACTGGATGGAGCTTGAAAAGCAGAGAGGTATCTCCGTCACCTCCTCGGTTCTGCAATTTGAATACGACGGCTACTGCATCAACATTCTGGACACCCCCGGTCACCAGGACTTCTCCGAGGACACCTATAGAACACTGATGGCAGCCGACTCTGCGGTGATGGTCATCGACGGCGCCAAGGGTATCGAGCCTCAGACCAGAAAGCTTTTCAAGGTCTGCGCTATGCGCGGTATCCCGATCTTCACCTTTATCAACAAAATGGACCGCGACTCCCGCGATCCCTTCGACCTGCTTGACGAGCTTGAAAAGGAGTTCGGCATCGGCACCTACCCCATCAACTGGCCCATTGGCTGCGGCGTGGGTTTCAAGGGCGTTTACGACAGAGAAAAGAAGAGCGTGCTTGCCTTTGACGAGTGGCACGCGGGCAGAAAGCGCATTGCGGGTATCAACTGTGCTCTGGAAGACAGAGACAAGCTCAACGAGCTCATCGGTGAGGCAGCCGCCTCCGAGCTGATCGATCAAGTGGAGCTGCTGGATGCGGCAAGCTATGAATTTGATCTTGAAAAGGTGTCCTGCGGCAAGCCTTCCCCCGTCTTCTTCGGCTCGGCGTTAAACAACTTCGGCGTGGAGCCCTTCCTTGAATCCTTTTTGAAGATGACATCGGGGCCGCTGCCCCACGAAACCAAGGACGGCGTGGTAGATCCTGCCGACGAGCGGTTTTCTGCCTTCGTTTTCAAGATCCAGGCGAATATGAACAAGGCGCACCGCGACCGTATTGCCTTCCTGCGCATCTGCTCGGGCAAGTTTGAAAGAAACAAGGAATATCTGCATTTGCAGACGGGCAAGGTGGCAAAGCTTTCCCAGCCTCAGCAGATGATGGCAGAGGAGAGAGAAATTATTGATTGCGCCTATGCGGGCGACATCATCGGCATCTTTGACCCGGGTGTTTTCTCCATCGGCGACACGGTGTGTGAAGCGGGGATGAAGGTGCGCTTTATGG
>JAGBIB010000192.1 GCA_017935195.1 Clostridia bacterium | reverse complement strand
GCACCGACCACGGAACTGATAATGCCGATCTCGGCATCCTTGAAGCCAAGCTCCATCAATTTGACCTTGAGATATTCCGCCGTTTCGGGGCAGTCGGCATGGTGGATATGAATGGTTTGAGAAGAGGGATCTATCACACTCTCCCTCACCATTTCCACAACCTTATCAAGCGAAGCGTTGCGCCCCTTGACCTTACAAACGGGCACGTTCTGTCCGTTTGCGTCGGAGATCAGAATCGGCTTGACGCCAAGCAAATTGCCAAAGAACGCAGCAGAGCCCTTCACGCGGCCCGACTTCTTCAAGCGGTCAAGCGATCCGACGGTGACCACCTGGTTGACGTATGCGCGCTTTTCCTCAATGGCGGCAACGATTTCCTCGGCGCTCTTGCCCGCGTCGCGCAGCTCGGCGGCAAGTATGACAAGCATGCCCTGACCGCCGCAAACGTTTTTCGAGTCAATGCAGTAAATTTTGCCCTGGGGATAGGTCGCGGCAAGATCTCGCGCCACCGCGGAAGCGGTGTTGACACTGCTGGAAAGGGGCAGGGCGTTGGCAACATAAATAACGGAATCGCCCGCCTCCATCGCGGCAGTAAACGCCGTGCGGAATTCCTCTGCGGGCACCTGCGTAGTGGTGACCTTTTTCTTGCCCTCACGAAGCATATCGTAAAAGGCATGGGGATCGTAGTGCGACCACGCACCGTCAGCGGGAATGACCTCGCCCTCAACGATGTTGCACATTCTAAAGCACGTGACGCCGTATTTTTCACATTGTTCGCGGCTGAAATCCGCATTGGTATCGGTATAAATTCTGATTGCCATGTTCTTTTTCTCCTTTATGTAAAGTTTAAACTTGTTTTACAGCAGATCGCCGAAGCGTTCCTCTTTTTTGGCGCGGACACGCACCGTGCCCATCGTGTTCCAAACGTTCTCACCGCCATCCAGGATCAGCGCGATGCCCACCAGAATGTGCTGCGGCCACATCGTAAGGCCGATCAGGGCAAGGATGCCGAACAGGCTCAGCACCGACGATGAGATCAAAAGTCCGAACCAATGCTTCATCCCGAAGGACTTCGCGTCAAAGGCGGTCTGGACCTTCAGCAGCCCGTCAAGCAGCACGTAAATGCCGATGGCATACGGGATCACGTTTTGAATACTGTCGGGGCGGATCACCGAAAGCACACCGAAAATGATGCAAAAGGCACCAAGCGCCATATCGTACTGAAACGCCAGACGGTACAGGTCGTTTGCAAAATAACCGAGAATACGGGCGCAGCCCATCAAAACGCTGATGGAGCCGATCAGCCAACGGATCAGCGTGTCGTCCGCATCCTTCCAGGCGAGCATAAACACGCCCGATAATAGCAGAAGCGCCGATGCCACCACGTGGATGACTCTTGCTTCCTTCACAATATTCGCTCTTTTCATGATACATCCTTTCTGTGCTTGCGCTTTTCTGCAAGAAGCTCCCTGAGCGCCACAGTTTTTTGATAAAGCAGCTCACACTGCTCCTTGTAATATGTATGCCGATCGCTATCCTGCGGTGGCGGATCGGGCAGATACGGCGTGCCCACCACGATGCGAAGGCGCTTGAAGAAGGGGCGGTTGTAGCAGCCCTCCATATAAAACGGCAGGATCGGCACGCCCGCGTTTTGCGCGAGCAGCAAAAAACCCGGCTTGAAGGGTCGGATCTCGGTGCCCGGCACCGCCATCCCCTCGGGGAAGATCAGCACGCTGTCCCCTTTTTCGATCGCCTGCGTAGACGCCCGCAGCCACGCCGCGGACTTGTTATCGATCGGAATGCTGTAGCCGCATCGCAGCAGCGGATACAGATACCATTTGCGGTACCACCGCCTTGCGGCGATGGAGTGGATCCGCTGACGGTGAAAGATCACCGAAATGACCGCACCGTCACACCCGCGCAAATGATTGCAGGTCAGCACCATCGACTCCTTGATGTGCCGACGGGGCGACTCGCTCGACTCATAATACACCTTCGGACGGTAAAGAAGGTGCGTGAGAACGATCAGAATTGCCCGTATCGGGTGGATCCAGCAGGCATTCAAAAAGTTCACAATCTTCTGTTTCATTTTCACCTCAAATGGGGCGGTGCTTCCCACGCCGACCCGTTGTACGCTTACATTTTATATATATCCTTCTGTTTTTTCTATAGATAAAAAGCGCTCTGTGACCAAATTTTGGTCACAGAGCGCAAAATACCTAAATTTCAGACATTTTTTTGTTTTTGCCTATTTTTGTTGCAAAGAGAGTCCTGTGTATCCTGCAGGATCTGCACGATATCGGCAAGTGCTTCCTCAAAGGATTCACTCTTATCAAGATTCAGAAAATCGATGCAAAATCCAAAGATCGCGTGCCGCAAAAATGCTGTAACGCGCTTTAAATGCGGTGCATCCCATTCGTCTTTTTCCACCTCGCGCGCAAGGCACGCGGAGATCACACCGTCCATATCCCGTGCGAAGTATCGCTCAAGCCCATCCAGTCCAAGAGACAGCAAAAGCCCTCTTGTCGTGCGGGGATGCGCCGCGTTGAAGCTCCACATCCCTCTGAAAAACGCCTCGAACGTGACGGGAAGCGATGCCTCCTGCGGCAGAGCATCGGCAACGTTGCGGCTGATCTCCTCCAGCACCGCGTAAATGTCCTGGAAGTAGTAGTAAAAGGTATTGCGGTTGATGCCGCAATGGTCTACCACGTCGCGCACGGTGATCTTGTCGATCGGCTTTTTGCCCAGCAGATGCAAAAAGGATTCCACAATTGCCTTTTTGGTAAAGGCTGCCATTTGCTCCCCCTCCCTTCTCAAGCGTTGCGATCCGTATTTATTTTATTATACCATAAATTCAGCCGCCCCGCAAGTATTTTTTCGTGCGGCGCGTATTTTTTGACACAAATACGTGATTTTTGCCACTTTTTAACGCTCTTCTCTTTATTTTTCAAGTGAACCGACTTGAAAAACGCTTCCTATTATGTTATACTGATAAAGTAGTACGCTATGAGGAGGACTTTTCCCCATGAAGCATATTTTTGTTTACAACCCCGCGGCGGGCAGAAGTGACGACGGCATCGGTCATCTGAAAAGCAATCTGAAAAAGTATGATGGGCAGCTTACATACGAGATCTATCATACCACCGCCCCCGGCGACGCGACGACCTTTGTTCGCGCGCGGTGCGAAGCCGAGCCCGACGAGGCTCTGCGCTTTTACGCCTGCGGCGGCGACGGCACGGCAAACGAGGTGCTGCACGGCATCATCGGCAAGCCCCACGCCTCAATGACCATCTTCCCCTGCGGCAGCGGCAACGATTTTGTCAAATACTACGGCGGCGCGAAGCGCTTTCTGGATATCGACGCGCTGATCGGCGGCGTTGAGACACCCATTGATGTGATGCGTATCGGCGACCGTTACTCGCTGAACGTGACGAATTTCGGCTTCGATACGGCTGTGGCGCGCACGATGGAAAGGGTGCGCCGCAAGAAGATCATCGGCGGCAAGCACGCCTACACAACGGGTATTCTGTCAGCGCTGATGAAGGCAATGAAAAACGACTGCACCGTCTATGTGGACGGCGAACAGATCAACGACGGCAAGATCCTGCTTTGCACGGTGGCAAACGGCTCACACGTGGGCGGCTCGTTCAAGTGCGCGCCAAAATCAGATAACACCGACGGTCTGCTTGAGATCTGTTTGGTAAAGCCCATTTCGCGCTTTACCTTCATCAAGCTCGTCAATGTGTACAAGGAAGGCACGCATCTGGACGACGACCGCTTTGAAAAGATCATCACCTACCGTCAGGGCAAGTCGGTGCGCGTGTGCGCGCCCGAGGGCTTCGCCTACACACTGGACGGCGAGATCATAGAGGAAAACGACTTCACCATTGAAAACTGCCCCGCCCTTGTTCGCTTTGCAGTTCCCGCGCAAAAATGCGAGGAAAACGATGCGGAAAAGTCGGCAAAAGAAGAGGCAGAAGCAGAAAAAGAGCCCGCAACGGTATGAGTTTTATGCAAAAAAGGACAGAGAATTTCAATTCTCTGTCCTTTTTTAATGAAATGCTTTGCTCTCGCAAAGCGTGAAATGATGTGCAAATACATCATGAAAGGCTCGCATGGCTCGCATGAAATGAAATAAATCCACCAATGCCCAAGGGCATTTCACTCGCCGAAGGCGAATTTCATGCACGAAGTGCATTTCATAAATCCCGCAAGGGATTTATTTCATTGCGTTGCGCAAAGGCGCAACGCGAAGCGTTCGCATTGCGTTGAGTATCGCGATCACCGCCACGCCAACGTCCGCGAAGATCGCAAGGGGCATTTGCAGTCCGCCAAGAAGCCCCAGCGCCGAGCAGATCAGCACCGCCACCTTCACGGCAAGCGCCAGCACGATGTTTTGCCGCACGATGCGTAAGGTGCGCCGCGCGTGCCGCACGGCACAGGCGAGCTTTCGGGGGTCGTCGTCCATCAGCACGATGTCTGAGGCCTCGATCGCCACGTCCGACCCGAGCGCACCCATCGCGACACCCACGTCAGCGCGGGCAAGCACGGGCGCGTCATTGATGCCGTCGCCCACGAACAAAAGCGTTCCCTTGTGCGGTGTGGCGAGCAGCACCTCGACCTCGCGCACCTTATCGGCGGGCAACAGCTCCGCGCGCCATTCGGAAAGTCCAAGCGAAGATGCCACTTGGGCGGCGCTCTCCTTGCGGTCGCCCGTCAGCATCACGGTGCGACGCATACCAAGCGCATAAAGGTCGTCGACCGCCTCTTTAGCACCTGCCTTTACGGTGTCCGAAATCACGATCGCACCCAAATAAGTGCCCTGACGGGATGCGAAAAGCAGGGTTCCATTCGCTTCGGGCAAAGCCACGTTCACGCCAAGCTCACGCATCAGTGCGGCGTTGCCTACGGCAATTTCCGTGCCGTCCACCACGGCGCGGACTCCTCTGCCCGCGACCTCGGTGAGCTGCGAGGCGCGCGGCAACGCCGCGCCCTCGGCCGCCCGTTGCAGCGCCTTCGCGACGGGGTGGTTGGACTCCGCCTCTGCCGCCGCGGCAAGGCGGAGCAGCTCCTCTTTTGAAATTCCGACGGGATAAACGTGTGTCACGGTGAAGCTGCCGCAGGTCAGGGTTCCCGTCTTATCAAAAACAGCAATTTCAGCGCGCGCAAGCGCCTCCAGATCCTGCGAACCCTTGATCAGCACGCCCCGCCTTGATGCACCGCCGATCCCCCCAAAGAAGGAAAGCGGCACCGAAATGACAAGCGCGCAGGGGCAGGAAACGATCAAAAAGGTCAGCGCACGCGTGAGCCACGTGGCAAAGCTACCGCCAAAATCACCCGACAGAAGCGGGGGCAAAAACGCGAGCAGCAATGCCGCAAACACCACAAGCGGTGTGTAATATTTTGCGAAACGGGTGATGAATTTTTCACTACGCGACTTTCGCGTTCCCATATTTTCCATCAGCTGCAAAATGCGCGAAACGGTCGACTCCGAGAAGGGCTTTTCCACCCGAACCCGAAGCACACCCGTCAGGTTCGTGCAGCCGCTGACTACACTCTCCCCCACGTCCACGGCGCGCGGGATCGCCTCGCCCGTCAATGCTACCGTGTTCAGATCCGATCGACCCGTTAAAACACACCCGTCCAAGGGGATCTTCTCACCCGCGCGCACCACGATCACCTCGCCGACCGCGACCGCATCGGGCGAGACCTCGATCTCTTTTCCCTCTCGCTCTACACGGGCAAGCTCGGGGCGGATGTCCATGAGCGCCGAGATCGAACGGCGGCTTTTGCCAACGGCGATCCTTTGAAAAAGCTCGCCCGTTTGGTAAAAGATCATCACAAACACAGCCTCGGTGAACTCGGGCTCGGCACTCGGCAAAAAGCCAACGGCAAGCGCGCCGAGCGTCGCGATCACCATCAAAAAGTTTTCGTCAAAGACCTGCCCGTGCAAAATGTTGCGCGCGGCGCGCCACAGCACGTCATACCCCACCGTGAAATACGCGGGGAGATAGAGCACCAGCCGCAGAAAAAGCGGCGCGGCGCTCGGCAACGCAAAACGGTCGCAGAGCATCGCCGCGATCAGTAGCACAGCACCCAAGAGGATGCGATACAGGCTCTTTTTTTGTCTGTGTGTCATCTTATTTTGTGATCACCCTGCAATCGGGCTCGATCTTGCGGCAGATTTTGATCGCCTTTTTCAGCACCTTTTCAAATACGGCATCGTCCGCTTCCAGCGTCAGCTTTTGCGTGAGGAAATTGACCGACACGTCGGTCACACCGTCCAGGGCGCGGATGCCCTCCTCCATACGGGCGGCGCAATGCGCGCAGTCCAGCTCTTCCATTTCAAAGGTCTTTTTCATGGCTTTCTCCTTTTCGTTTTATTCTAATATATGCTCCATGCCCATATCTAAGATCGTGCGAACATGATCGTCGGCAAGTGAGTAAAATACGGTTTTCCCCTCACGGCGGAACACGACCAGCTTCGCCGCGCGCAGGATGCGGAGCTGATGCGAAATGGCGGACACCGTCATCGAAAGCAGAGCCGCAATGTCGCACACGCAAAGCTCGCCGCCGAGCAGCGCATACAAAATTTTAATGCGCGTGCTGTCGCCAAAGATCTTGAACAGCTCCGAGAGGTCGATGAGCGCATCCTCGCTCGGCATCTGCTTTTTCAAGCGCTCGACAAGTTCCCCGTGCGCGTGCAAAAACTCACAGCTTGGTGTCATAGCTTCCTTTTCCATAGCCTTCTCCTTCATAACATTTGAACAACCGTTCAAATGTATTATATGACAGTCGCGCCGAGTTGTCAAGTGATTTTTGAAAAATTGCGATTATAATCATAACCACCACTTCAAGTGGCGGTATGCACCAGCCCTAAAGGGCAACTTCTAGCAAGCATCTCAAGGTGCATGAAACAAACACCATTCGCATTTAGCGCACTGCAGTCAGAAATCCGGCTAAAAATAGCCTCCCTGCGGAGGGAGGTGGCACGCGAATGCGTGACGGAAGGAGTTGCGTTATCTTGAATTTCACGCTCGCCATATCGCAAGTGCTTCTCCAATGTCACGCTTACTCCTTCAGTCGCCTACGGCGCCAGCTCCCTCGCGGAGGGAGCCTTATAGCTAAAGAAAGTTTCTCCTTCGGCATAGCTAAAGGTTTGTTTGCCAATGTCAACAAAAAGCCGCTTCGCCATCGTGGCGAAGCGGCTTTTGCTGATTTAGTCTATTATTCGTCGTCACCCGGCAAAACGATCGCGGCGTTTGCATTGTTGATCACGCTCTGAATGCCGTTCTTGCAGCTCGACTTCTGGGTGTAGCCCTGCGTGCAGGCAAGGATGTTCTGACCGTTTGCGGCGATCAGATTGAAGCGGTACTTGCCACCCTTGTCAAAATAGATCTGGAACTTGGGGCATTTTTCCTCATTCACGCTGGAAAGCGTCTGGTCCTCGATGGGCGCGATGGGCGCGTTTTTGCCAACGCTTTCGATGCCGTTGCGGCAAGCCGCCATCGAAGCATAGATCTGAGAGCTTGCGATGACCTGCGTGTTGCCCGCACGCACGTTGAACATATAGCGGCGGTCGGAGGTGCGCTTGACCTCGAATTTACCCTTGGTCACCACTGCATCCTCGGTGATCTCGTCCAGAACGGGCGCTGCCTTCTTTGCAGGCTCTGCCTTTTTCGCAGGTGCAACCTTTGCTGCGGGTGCTGCCTTTGCCGCGGGAGCCGCCTTCTTTGCGGGTTCAGCCTTCTTTGCGGGTGCAGTCTTTGCTGCAGGAGCTGCCTTTGCTGCGGGAGCCGCCTTCTTCACGGGCTCTGCCTTTACTGTAGCTGCTGCCTTCTTCACAGTTTCTGCCTTCTTTGCGGCAGGCTTTGCAGCGGTTGCTTTTTCTTCTTTTTTGTTTTTGATCTTTTCAGCCATAGTGGTCACCCCTTTTTTATTTTATTGTAACACGGTTTTCGAAAAAAATCAACGGCTTTCGACAAATCTGTGGGGGATTTTGCGCATCTTTTTTCGATGTAGGTACTTGACACGGTGCCAAATGTGTGCTATAATGCTCTCTGTCATTCAGTATATGGAGGCGTAGCTCAGTTGGTTAGAGCGCACGGTTCACATCCGTGAGGTCAAGGGTTCGAGCCCCCTCGTCTCCACCAAATAAAGACGCAGGATTTGATACAAAGAAATGTATCGGTTCTGCGTTTTTTATTGCTTTTTAGGGTCAATTTGAGCCTTAAAAGCATAAAAACACATCAAAAGAGCCTACTTTTTAGGGATTGACGTATCCTTGAGAGGTAGGCTCTTTTTGTTTGCGTTAAAATTATGGGTATCGTTAATTTTATGGTCATCGTTAAAATATCGTCTTGGGGCTATTAAAATAATAGCAAATGGTGTTTTAACTTGACATTTGTATTTATGCCTGCTATAATAATATCAAAGAGCATTTGTCCTCACTGCAGCTTCGGGCTGTTATTGGACAATTTGCTCTTTTTTTATTTTAGAAGATAAAAAACGAACAAAAAATAAATACAATCAAATTCAATGTAATCCCACCAAATCATACGAAAACACTTGATTTTTTTTGATATTCATGATATACTATATTTTGTTGAATTATAAATAAGCATAGGAGCAACAGAAATGATTGACAATTATTCCGAAAAATGGATTGGAATTGAGGAAGCCGCCGACCATCTTGGCGTAACCAAGGATACAATTCGCAATTGGATAAAAAAGACAGATATCCCCGCTCATAAAATCGGCAAGCTATGGAAATTTAAATGTTCTGAACTTGACGAATGGGTAAAAAGCGGAAAAAGCGCAATTGACTAAAAATAATGGTGGTAGTATGGCAGAAAATAAATGCGTATTGAGCTTGTTTTCCTCTGCGGGAATTGGCGAAGTAGGTATAAGAGCAAGCGGTCTTAATATATTACTGAGCAACGAACTTTTGAGGAGCAGGTGTTTACTATATCAGGAAAATTTCCCTGAAACTAAAAGTATATGCGGAGATATTTGGGAATTGCGCGATGAGATATGTAATAGTTGGGCGCAATTAAATGGTAATAGTCCCTTTTTAATCTATGCAACGCCGCCCTGTCAAGGTATGTCCTTTAATTCCGTAGGTAAGCGGCTGCAAGAAATTAGAGCTGGTAGAAAACCCAAAGACGACCCCCGTAATAGTTTAATCATCCCAACAATAGACATTGTAAAAAGATTGAGACCTCGTTGGTTATTATTAGAGAATGTCGAAGGGATGCAGAACACGATTATACCTGTTGGTAATGGTGAATATAAAAACATAATTGATTTTATTACCGACGAATTATCCCCCGAATATGTCGGTGGCCCAGAGGTTGTTAATTGTGCAGACTATGGCATTCCGCAAACAAGGGTGAGATTGATAACCATATTTACGCGCAGCGAAAATGGAAAAGAATATTATAAGAAAAATGGTACTTTCTTACCTCAGAGAACTCACTCTGCTGTTCCAACAGATGGTAAGGCTCCGTGGGTTACCTTGAGAGAAGCTATTGGTGATTTGCCTCCCTTATCAAGTGAAATAGGTAAAAACATTTGCGATAAAATTCCATGGCATGTTGTTCCCATAATGAAAAAAGAAAAGTTTTGGTGGATACAAAATACACCTGAAAACGAAACAGCTTATAATAATCAATGCGTTGAGTGTGGTTACGACGGAAACCCTCGACACGGAATGTGCTTTGTTGACGGACGTCATATTTCAAAGAAAGATACACCGATATACTGCGAAAAATGCGGAGCGTTGTTACCTCGTCCCACAATGATTGATAAAAAAACAGGGGAACGTAGACGAATTAAAGGTTTTGATAGTGCCTACAGAAGAATGTCGTGGGATTTGCCTGCTCCCACTCTTACTCAAAACCTTCAAGCAGAGGCATCTGACAAAAAAATACATCCTTCGCAAAACAGAACGCTGTCGGTATATGAAGGCTTATGTCTACAAACAATTATCGATTACGACTATAAGTTTAGCATTAATGGTGAAACGATATCCCCCAATGCCTGTTGTAAAGTTATTGGTGAAAGCGTCCCACCTAGATTAATAGAATTAATATGCAATAATATCTTGTCTATCGAGGGGAGCGAAAAAAATGGCAAATAACAAAAAAGATAAAATCCCCCAGAGAATGGTAAGCTTGTTTGCCGGCATAGGGGGGTTTGAGCTCGGGTTTAAGAGGGCAGGAATTGAAACATCTATGATTTGTGAGATAGACCCTGTTGCTCAACATGTATTGGCCGCAAATATGCCCGACGCTCAAATCGTTAGCGATGTTTGCACCTTAAAAGAGTTACCCAAAGATACGGATATTCTATGCGCGGGATTTCCTTGCCAAGACATTAGCACAATAGGAATTAAAACAGGTCTTTCTGGTGAGCGTTCTTCTTTAGTAAAGGAAGTATTTAGGTTGTTGAGAAAACGCAAGGTTGAATGGGTGATTTTTGAGAATGTTGCCAATATGCTATATCTAAGAGATGGCGAAGCTATCAAAACAATCGTTGCGGAACTCGAGTCTTTGGGATATAATTGGGCATATAGAATGATAGATTCAATTGCCTTTGTCCCGCAAAAAAGGAGAAGAGTTTTTGTTGTCGCATCTTTACACCACAATCCATGCGATGTAATATTAAGTGGCAATTCACAATTAGAGCAAGGCGCAATCACTATTGAAACTTTAAGTGAGCCGTGTGGTTTTTACTGGACAGAAGGAAAATATGCAATAGGTTTATACCAAAATGCAGTGCCGACATTAAAGGTTGGTTCTTCTATCGGTATTCCGTCCTCGCCTGCAATTGCTTTTCCCAATGGAACAATAGGAACCCCGGACATAAGAGATGCGGAAAGGCTACAAGGCTTTCCGATAGACTGGACAAAGGTTGCCGAGGAAATAGCCAAGCCGTCTGTACGATGGAGATTGGTTGGTAATGCCGTAACAGTGGATGTTATTACATGGCTTGCAAATAAAATTAAGAATCCCGAACAATATGATAACACCCAAGATAAGGAATTCTCAAGCAAGCAAAAATGGCCAACTGCGGCGTGGGGTGGAGGCGGAAAAAGGTATGAATCCACAGTTTCTATGTATCCTGTAGATAGGCCCGAGATATCATTAATTGAATATTTAAAATACCCCTGTAAGCCATTATCTTATAAAGCGGCAAAGGGGTTTGAAAATAGATTGAATTCGGGAACGGTTCGCTGTCCGCAATTTTTCACTGATGCTATCCATAAATATGTTATATCAAAAGGAGGGACTCAAAATGGCTGAAAAAACAATAGAAAAATTCAAGTCGGTGTTAGATGTGTTGATTGATTCAAATCCACACGCTAGAAATAAAGGTGATGAATTTAAGGATTGGGTAAAAGAATTATTTGACTGTGACGCTAGAATCTCATATATAAAAGAACAGCGTCAAATTACAAATCGTGTATCTGAGCAATTTAGATATTTTGCCCCGATAGTAGTGTTTGTCTGTGTACCAGAAGTAAAACGGAATACATTGATGAAATATATCTTGGAAAGAGATTACAAGCAGTTGGAGAGTGTTGCCATTATAGGCGCAACAACAAATGCGGGAGCAAAAACGTATTCGTTTGAAAAATTAATTATTTTTAAGGAATCCGATTTTTCCGAATGGATTAAAAACGAGTTTGCAAGCGTGTCAGATGCACTGTCTTTAAAAGAAGAATTGGGAATTGCCTTAGATGGGACAACCGTTGGAAATGGAGAAGATGAACTTATTATAGATGAGTCCGTTCGCCTCGCAGGCGGCACTAATGTGCTTTTGTATGGTGTGCCGGGTTCAGGCAAGAGTTGGACAATTGCACACGAATATTGCACTCCTGAAACTATGGTTGAACGTGTAGTATTCCACCCCGACTATACAAATGCGGATTTTGTAGGACAGATTTTGCCGATTGTTGACCCCGAGGATAAGATGGTAACCTATGATTTCACTCCGGGACCATTTACAACAATTTTGCGTGAAGCATATATGAACCCCACCAAGGAATATGTACTTGTTATTGAGGAAATCAATAGAGGTAATGCTCCCGCAATTTTCGGTGATATATTCCAACTTTTGGATAGAGCCTATGAGCCTTTTACCGAGGGTGGAATAACCTATAAGTCGGGAACCAGTGCATATGGTATAACAAATAAGAGCGTTGCAAAAATAGTATATGGTGATGAAACCGCAAAGGTTCGTATTCCTTCCAACTTATCAATTTATGGCACGATGAATACTTCAGACCAAAATGTATTTACTTTGGATACGGCTTTCCAAAGAAGATGGCGTATGCGCCTCATTGAAAATAACTTTGATAATGTGCGTGCTTCACTTGCAAATGCTCAAATTCTCGATACAGGCGTTGCTTGGAGCAAGTTCTGCGATACTATCAACGCACAAATCATAGGTAACAAGGCAAAGGTAGCTTCAGCTGAAGACAAGAGATTGGGTGTTTATTTCATTCACGAAACAGACCTTGAGTTCGATATTAATGCAGTTCCCTCCGAAGGATATACCGACCTTTATCGTGAATATATCGACTTGCTTAATGCAGAGAGGGATAAAACCATCACCACCGAGCAGGCACAACGCTTGAAGGAGTTAAGAACCGCCATCATCAAGGTGCGTGTATTCCCTGAAAAGGTTATAAAATATTTGTGGGATGATGCATTTAAATTTAATCCTGAAGTAATTTTCGATACGGATAATTTGGATTGTCTCGAAAAGGTTATCAGAACATTCGTATTTAATACAGGCAAGGATAGGCTTAAAGTTTTCAAGCAGCACATAAGAGACTTGCTTAACGGAAACTAACGAAAAAAATAGGAGGTAGTTGACTTGGATTTATCAGAAATTCTATCAAAAAATTTAAGAGAACGTTGCCACGTCAATACCAATAATGACGGTGATTCTTTCGTTGGCGTAAAGGCAGATTCTGGTGATGCAGTTATTTATTTTCCTATAGGCTATCAATTACCCGATGATGATGACCAATTAAGGGCGGATATTAATAACCTGTTCGGTGTTTTGTCGGCTTTTATGAAGGAAGACCGTGTTATTGAGTCTCCAAAGTTTGAAGCCCCTCAAACGGTTGATTTTCCTATACACGCATACTTAACCATTGTTAGAGGTTTTTTAAGAACAGGCCGTTATTATGTCGAGAGCGACCCTGAATACATTACCGACACAAAAGGCAGAGTTTCGTGGGCGCGTACAGTAAAGGAACAGAGAGCTTTATTGCAAAGAAACGGCTCGTTGATATTCACCAATATGACGGTGCGCTCTACAACACCTAATACAAACAAGGAAATTACTCAAATACATAGATTTTGTGTTTATGAGGCGTTCAAACAATTAGGATGGTTGTATGTGCCGTTTATGCCCGAAGAACCGGGAGCGCATCCCGGCATAAAAGAAGCTATACAGATTCTAAATAAAAAACTTGCATCGACCAACAATGACAATGAGCAAGAATTGTTTGGCGCTATGAGAGCAATGCTGATTTATAAAGATAAAAAGGGCGATGATGCTCGTTATTTCTTCGGTACAGACCATTTTGAAAATGTATGGGAACGTATGATTGATAAAGCTTTCGGTGTAGAGGATAAAGAGCAGTTCTTCCCTCGCACACGATGGTTGTTAGATTATGGCGCAGACAAAGAAAAAACACCATTAATACCCGACTCCGTTATGATTTATGGAGATAGGTATTATGTAATCGATGCTAAATGTTATCGTTACGGTTGGACGGGTAATCCTGATCATCTCCCTAACGGAACGGATATCAACAAGCAAATAACCTATGCAGAGTACATTGAAAAGGTAAAAGGTGTACCTGCCGATAGATTATTTAATTGTTTTATAATGCCATATAACCATGCAAAGAACTTGTTTAGGTTAACAGGCAACGTTGGAAATATTGGTGAAGCAATCGGTGATTGGCGCTATGACCCTGACCATCCTCAAATGAAATATTATGAGAGAATACAGGGCATTGTAATGGACACAAGATATCTTATGTATAATTACATAGGGACTCCCGAACAACAACGTCGAGAGTTGGCTGAGTGCATAGAAAAAGTTAAATCAAGGGGACACGTTTCCCCGCCCAGAGCATAAAAAAAGCCTTCGATTTTAGCGTAATGCTATAGTCGAAGGCCTTTTTTTATTGTTTTTTCTGCCTGCTACGTCTTTGAGCTGCGTTATTAGCGCACGCACGGCAACAGTATTTTTTGTTGGTCACAGTAGAGGCTATTAAGAAGTATTTATCCCGTTTACAACTTGGATTCTCACATTCCTTATATAACTCAACACCGGGTTTCATATAAAATATGGAAAAATACAATGCCTCCAGTAAGCTATTCAATTGCCACACGGGTTTCAAGGCTCTGCCGTTGTATTGTGGATATACCCCCATTATGTTTGCGTTTATTTCGTCTGCCAAAACTTTTTTTGCTATTGACATTAAAGCCTCTTCAAGAGATGTGTCAACTTCGTTTGGACTAGCCGCCCCGTGGAATGATATTTTACCAGATGACACATTCTTAAAAATACCGACTTTGGTTTGATAATTATAATAAAAGTCTATCAGCAAACGCAAATCGTCATCGCCAATATAGTTTGAATATAGAGCGACCAGATGCTTGAAATGCGTATCGGTGCTTCCTGCATATTCGGTAGTGTTACCACTGCGAAAAGCATTAAAGAGAGGGACGTCCATCGTTGCCGCGCCGTATATCGAGTCCTGTACGGTAAATTTTTTAGTGTCAAATGCTTCTTGGTTGAAACTTATATCTTTAAAGCTATTATAACCCTCTATCAATTGAGTGTATGCGTGCGAGAAAGTGTGGTGTTCATCACCATTACAAAGAGTAAACGCTTGTTGTTGTGAATAGAGCAAGTAGGTAGTATTTATCAGCATCGTTTTTGGGTCTTTTTTTGATATTCCGCCAATTAAGCGCACCGTTGCTTTGATACGATGTATAAACTCAAAAACAACTTCAGAGTCAATTGTTTCATATTCAGTCTGGCTGATTGGGAAAATAAAACCAAACTTCTCAAAGAAAGTTATTAAGGAATCGACATCTCCGTCTTTAATGGAAAGAAGCTGACCTAAAATATTACCTTCTATAACGCCTCCTGCGACACCAGAAAGAACAAGTCCTTTTCCGGGAACATAGGAAAAGGTGATGGGGGCATCCTTTCTTGCAAAAACCTTCAAATTATATTTGACAGGCTTTTCTGGAGCAATATAAATCGGCTCTTTTTCGCATTTGCACGCAAAACTATGGAAATTAAAAAAATTATTTATAAAAAATTCTTGGATTTTTTTACTCATATAAACTTCCTCCGTTAGGGTTTAACTCTCAAAAAGTGTTAAAACCCTTTATTTTTTTACCTTTTTGTAGTTCTTAATCAAAGCTACACCTATATTATAACACAAAAATAATATGATTTCAATAAAAAATATATTACATAAACATAGAAAATAATATAACTTTTGGGGAAATTTACTTACCAAATAAAAAAGTGTACAATAAAGTCGCAGCCACGGAAAATGGCTGTAGTAAATTAAATCTCACGCTTTGAGATGGCCATTAAAAGCGGCGGGAGTCATAAGGAAAGACAAGCCTCACACGGCTTGAACCCCCTTGATGTCCGCCTACTTTTCGTGCGCCTTTTTTCTGGTAGCGTGTATGGTCGGGCATCGATATAGTGTCCGACCTTTTTTGTCTTCCGCAGAGATTGATTTCAAAAAAATTCAAGTCAAAGGAAGACAAAACTATGAAAAAACAAGAAAAAACAGTAAAAATCACCCTCAAGTACGATGATGGCAAGGAAAAAGTAACCCTTTACGTAGATGCAGCGGAAATGGAAATCTGCCTCGAAAACGAGTATCAGCGCCGCCTTTCCGTAACCCCGCCCGAAGAGCGTGCCTCTGTACGCAAGCTCACCCCCAAGGAATACGCAGATGTCCTTAACAAAGACAGTTACAACAACTGGCACAAGTACAACCGCCACACAAGCGGATACGTCAAGAACATTTGCGCCGATGAAGGCGAAGAACCTTTCATTAATCCTATAGACCTTGTCGCAGACGATTCTTGCGCCGAGAAACTTGCGGAGTGGGCGGAACTCGATGCGATGCGCCAGAAGCTCTATGGCAACCTTCCGAAAAGCCAAGCCGACCTTTTGTGGGCAGTAGCGGTGGAAGAAATCCCCGTAGCAGATATCGCAGCGCAAGAAGGCGTTACAACCCGTGCCATTTACCTTCGTCTTGAGACGGCAAAAAAGAATTTCAAAAAAGTTTTTCCTAACCCTTCACTTTTTTGACCTCCCGTGGCTTTTAGGTGAGGAGAGCGAAACCTAAACCACTCCTCGGAGGAGGAAGAAAGATTGAAACCCAATGTAAAAATTTGTGTTTCGAGCAAGCCCCAAGCAAGCATGGTTACAGGCGGGACACCGAAGCCCACAGAGAAACTTTTAAGACATATCTTCGATGATGCTCCCACAGTAACCATTCTTGTGCCGGGTGATGCGGTAATGGAGGTATCCATTGCAACGGCTCGAGAAGGAGGTGCGGAAAGTGCCACCTAACAAACACGCCCTGCTATCGGCATCGGCTTCAGAGCGTTGGCTTTCGTGTACGCCTTCTGCAAGGCTTGAATGTGAGTTTGCGGAACGTGAAACGGAGGCGGCAGCCCAAGGAAGCGCAGCCCACGCTCTTGCAGAACACAAGCTCAAACGAAGGCTGAAATTACAGAGTGAACGCCCCGTGTCCGTCTATGACGATGACGAAATGGAGGCTTACACCGATGATTACGCAGATTTCGTTATGGAGCAAGTAATCAAGGAACGTAGGCGCGACCCCGATACACAGGTATTTATCGAGCAGAGGCTTGACCTTGGGTGCTATGTCCCAGAGTCTTTCGGCACTTGCGATTGTCTTATCGTCAGCCGTGGGCGTTTGCATATAGCGGATTTGAAATACGGAATGGGCGTACTTGTTGATTCCGAAGAAAATCCGCAAATGAAATTGTATGCGCTCGGCGCTTTAAGGCTCTATGAGGAAAAGTACCAAATCAAGAAGGTCAAACTTACTGTTTTTCAGCCCCGAAGAGCAAACATCAGCACGTGGGAAACCACAGTGGCAAAGCTCAAAAAATGGGCAACGAGCGAACTTGTACCCCGTGCAGAGAAAGCCTTTCGAGGTGAGGGCGATTATTGCCCCGGAGATTGGTGCCTCTTTTGCAAAGCTGCGGTCAAGTGCCGTGCAAGAGCCGAGGAAAAGTTAAGGCTTGCGCAAAGCGAGTTCAAACGCCCCCCGCTTTTAACTGATGCGGAAATCGGGGATGTCCTTGCGAAACTTCCCGATATCAAGAAGTGGGCGGACGAAATCCAAGAGTATGCGCTGGCAAAGGCACTCGCAGGCAAGGAGTGGTTGGGTTTCAAGCTCGTAGAAGGCAGGTCGGTGCGTAAATATGCGGACGAGGGTGCGGTTATATCCGCCGCCAATGCCGCAGGATACCACGACATTTACAAAAAGTCCCTTATAAGCATTACCGAAATGGAACGACTTATGGGCAAGACGGATTTTGCGAAAGTCCTCGGAGGTCTAATCGTAAAACCCCAAGGCAAACCAACGCTTGTTCCCGATACCGACAAGCGCCAAGCAATCAAGGTATCAGACGCCAAAACAGAATTTAGTGAAATAAAAGGAGATTAAAAATTATGGCAATCAATAAGACAAAAGTAGTAACTGGACTTGTAAGACTTTCTTACGCAAACGTATGGGAGCCTAAAGCACCCACCGAAGGCGCAACGCCCAAGTATAGCGTTTCCCTCATCATCCCCAAGAGCGACACCGAAACCATCGCAAAGATTAACGAGGCTATCAACGCAGCCATTGACGAGGGCGTTGGTAAGTTCGGTGGCAAGAAGCCCAATCGTGCGGCATTGAAATTGCCCCTTCGTGACGGAGACGTAGAGCGTGAGGACGATGAGGCTTACGCAAACGCATATTTCATCAACGCAAACAGTGTTACCGCACCCCAAATCGTAGACACCAAGGTTCAGCCTATCCTTGACAGAGGCGAGGTGTATAGCGGTGTTTACGCAAGAGTGTCCATCAACTTCTATGCTTTCAACTCCAACGGCAACAGAGGTATTGCCTGTGGCCTTGGCAACATTCAGAAGGTTCGTGATGGTGAACCCCTCGGCGGTAAGACCAACGCATCTGCAGAATTCGGTACTCTTGACGAGGACGATGACCTGCTCGGCTAAAAACACAATGGCGAGGGTGGTGGAGCAATCTACCGCCCTTATGCCAGTTAGGAAGGTAGCATGAAGACAATCAGCATAGATATAGAAACATTTTCATCGGTGGACTTAACCAAAGCGGGAGTCTACCGCTACGCAGAGAGTGCGGACTTTGAGATTTTGCTTTTTGCTTACGCTATCGATGGTGGAGAGGTCGAGGTTATTGACGTTGCCTGCGGTGAACGCATCCCCAAGGATATTATTGATGCTCTTACGGATAAAAATGTACGCAAATTCGCTTTTAATGCGCAGTTTGAGCGTGTATGCCTGTCGAGGTTTCTCGGTATGGGCAACGGAGAGTATATAAG
>JAGBIB010000191.1 GCA_017935195.1 Clostridia bacterium | reverse complement strand
TTTATATGTGAGTGATATTCTTTGCTACGCAAAGAGTGATATTGCCCTTCGGGCAGTGATATTGTTCGGCTTTGCCTCACAGTGATATTCTATTCGCCTTAAAACTTGCGAAGCAAATAACACTCGGCGACAGCCGAATATCACTGCGCAGCAATAGAACTCGCCGCAGGCGAATAGAACCGGCGTGATACTCCGTTAAGAGTATCACGCCATGGCATCCGATGATTTTTTTATCCAAAAATACTGTTTAAAATCTTTTCAAAGGGAGTGGACGGATCGCTTGACACCCGATAAAGGCTCTCGCCGTCGCTTTGTAAGATCACCGTACCCTCCTTGTCGGTGCGGTAGGTGATGATGCCGCGGGAAGAATATTTTTCAAGGGTTTCCTCGTGGGGATGACCGTAGCTGTTATCCTTTCCGCAGGAGATCACCGCATAATTCGGGGTAACGGCTGAAAGAAATTCCTCACTTGAAGAGGTGGAGGAGCCGTGGTGTCCCGATTTCAACACGTCCACGTCCAGCTTTTCCTTGCCAACGCGAGCAAGGATGGCTTCCTCTGCCTCCTTTTCGGCATCGCCCGTGAAGAGGAAGGAGGATTCGTAGTAGTCAAGGCGCAACACGATGCTGGCGTTGTTTAAATCGGTGTCGGCATCAACAGGCCCTAAAATTTCAAATTTGCATCCCTCAAAAAGGGTATAGGTGGCACCCACCGAGGCAGTGATGTCCATACAGCCCTCGGCTTCAATGGCATCCACCACGTCCCGCCAGGTCTTGGAGTCTGCACCGATGTCGGGGGAGATCACGTTTTTTACCTCGAAATGTTCAAACACCGTGTCCGCTCCGCCCACGTGATCCTCGTGGGGATGGGTTAAGATCAGATAGTCGATGTCGTCCACGCCGTAGTCCTTGAGGGTCTTTATAAGATCGTCTGCACCGTCGTTTTTACCTGCATCGATGAGCATATGCTCGCCCGTGGGACTTTTGACAAGGATGCTGTCCGCCTGCCCCACGTCAAGGAAAAAGATGCCCGGCATCGAGTCGTCGTAAACGGCGATATCCTCCATATTGAAAAAGCCGTACAGCCACAGATATCCTGCCCCTGCCAGCGCCACCAAAAAGAGCACCACTGCGGCAACGATCTGTCGGGGCTCCATCTTTTTCATTTTTCTTCTTTTTCCCATCGTATCCTTCATCCTTCCTGTCTTCTTTCGGGCGTGCGCCCCTTCAAAATCTTTTTTTCTTTAGTATACAGGAACTTTCCCTCCTTTTCAAGTCTTTTTTGTGACCGACCTTTTTCTTTTTTGTGCCGTTCTTTTTAAGTGCGGTCTATCATAGGATAGTATCACCGATCCCCCTCGGAGAGGGCGGGGAGCTTCTCTGCCGCTCCGAGTGAGGATCACCAAAAAAACGGAGGTACAAGCAATGAATCAACAGTATATGCCCGAGGGAATGCTTTTAAAGCAACGAGAAAACGAAGAATATACGGCAAGTCCGCAGGGTCTTGAAAAAGCCATGCTGCAGGGACGCATCCTTGAAGGGATCGCCCTTTCCTGCAACGGCAATCTGGATCTTACCGTCAAGCTGGGACAGGGTATGACAGGCATCATTCCCCGCACTCAGGCAACCCTTCCCCTGCCCGACAGAAAGGAAAAGGACATTGCCATCATTTCAAGAGTGGGCAAGCCGGTCTGTTTCAAGATCCTTTCGATCACAAGGGGGGAAAACGGTCTTCCCCTCCCCATCCTTTCAAGAAAGGATGCGCAGGAGGAGTGCCGCAAAAATTTTCTTTCAAGACTCACACCGGGAGACATCCTTCCCGCAAGAGTGACCCACACCGAGCCCTTCGGGGCATTTGTGGACATCGGATGCGGCATCGTTTCATTATTGAGCATCGATTGCATTTCGGTTTCTCGTATCTCCCACCCCAAAGACCGCTTTTCCTCGGGCGATTACATAAAGGTGGCCGTAAAAAGCAAGGACCCCCGAACAGGGCGCATTTATGTGACCCACAAGGAGCTGCTTGGAAGCTGGCAACAAAATGCGAACCGCTTTGAAACGGGCCAGACGGTGACGGGCATTGTGAGAAGCATCGAGGATTACGGCATTTTCATCGAGCTTACGCCTAATCTTGCGGGTCTTGCCGAATATAAAGAAGGGGCAGCGGTGGGCAAACGGGCAGCTGTCTTCATCAAGAGCATCATTCCCGAGAGGATGAAGGTCAAGCTGGTGCTCATTGACTGCTACAGTGACCCCATCAAGCCCGATCCACCCCTGTATATCCTTCCGGAAAACCGTCTTCACCTTGATCGCTGGATCTATTCGCCAAGCTGCTGCGACAAACGGGTGGAAACGGTCTTCTCCGCTCTTCCCTCCCCGCTCTGCACAACTTAAAGACCTCTTTCCGATTGCCGCATCAACTGCGTTAAAAAGCGCATTGATGCGGCTTTTTGGTTTCTTGTCCTTCTCCCTTTCGCTCTTTGAAAAAGCGACCTTCTTCGTATGCGGCAAAAAAGGTCTCCTTTTTAAAAAAAGCAGAGGAGCTTTGCAAAAAAGGGAGGGAATAGTCCTACAAAAAACGCAAAAAATATTGACGAATGCCCTATTTGATGGTATAATCATTTGATAAGAAAAAATGATGAAAGGGGAGAAAAGGGAAATGGATGATCGTTTTTTTCGTGACGATTCCTTTTGGGACATTGCCCAATTGATGCCGAAAGGGATCCACAAAAGACCTGCCCCCAAAGCCGACAGCGCTCCAAAGTCCCCGGCACAAAGCGCTCGGCAGCCTGCTTTACCGCAGGAACCGCCCGTTCCTCCTCAGCCTCCCGTGCCGCAGGAGCCGCCCGTTCCCCCTCAGCCGCCCGTTCCCCCTCAGCCGCTCGCTTCACCCGCCCCCTCCCACGCACAGGGTGGATGCGTCCCCACAGACGGTAGCCCAAAGGCACAAGCGCTGATACACAAAGAGGGCACGCCTATTCCCGGGATGGCTAACAGCCCCTTGCGCATTTACGAATACGAAAACAAGACCATCTTCCGAGTGGAGATCTACCCCTGGCCCAATCACTATTCCTTTTTTTCCAATTTTCAAAAAAACGCCCTGACCGTTTTATCCATGAAGGCAGTGGAGGCCCCCTTCGTGCCCTTCTTCTCCTTTATGCCCCAATATCATCAGCTTACGGCGGC
>JAGBIB010000190.1 GCA_017935195.1 Clostridia bacterium | reverse complement strand
TATTCTTTTCATATTGCAGATCTCATTCCTTTCTTCCAAAAATTCTGCAAAGTATTTATGTTCTAAAATCTTAAGGAGCGGGTCAACATGGGAGAGATCAATGCTCAAAAGTCCTTTCCTACTCCTGCGTTTACTAAATTGCACATCATACTCATATGTGTACGAGAGCGCACTCTTTCCGCTGTAGGTCACACCCGATACCAGCGCTGTAGTACCGCCGTTGGATATCCCTATCCCCTTGCTTTATTGACAAGAGGATAGAGAGAAAAATCCATCATTATTTGCCATTTGAAGACAGCATCATATCATACAAGATCATTTTCAGCATTCTTCCTGTCTATTCAACGGTATCATAAACCCAGCCATGTTCACTCTTAAACTTTCTTATTTCCTCCGGTGAAGGATAACTTTCAGGAGCAAACTGCAGATAGGAAACCTGGTATTCTTCGTCGCATATTACCCAAGCGTGAGATCTCTCGCCATCCGCTTCAATGATAAAATAATAGAGTTCCCTTCCGCTTTCGTCAGATTCTCCATATAGCCAGCGGTCTAACACCTGCTCATTAACTACCCCAAGGGCTTTATATACCGCGGGTAACACCTTGTCAGCATCATGCTTGCAGATGTCAGCTTCCGCATTTTTGCGGCGGATTCTACTGTCATCATACTCTTTGTTCCAATCGTTGCGGTCCTTGAGTTTTTTAAGATTTTCTTCGGTTTCCTCTCCCATAAGGTAGCAGTAGTCCTCAATGTAGTAGACGTGCTTTTCATCATACTTTTGCAGGATCACCAATATCGTCCCTGTTCCGCCTGTAGCTTTACCTACCCCTTCTACAGAAAACAGAATTCTTCCGTACTCGTCTTTTTCAAGAAAATTATATCCACAGTCACCGGGCCGTACCTTGTAAAATGCAGGAACCGCCAAATGCGCACAACGGATCGCATAATAGAAATCTTCTTTTGTTCCGCAAGCAGGTAACAAACAAATAGTCAAAAGCAACACAACCGCCCATAGTTTTTTTAAACACATCTTTTTCATATAGTCCTCCTATTTCCAAATAGACATATGCCAATCACGAAAGTATTCCACAATTTCATTTTCAGGCACGACCGTAGGTGTAATCGGGTTTTAAAAACAAAAAGCATCGCAGAACCCGGCTTCTTGGCTCATGCAATGCTTTATCGGCGGAAAAGGTATAAATAAAGGTGCCCTCACCCCATAGGCAAAGCATAAGCCAAGCACTGTGCTTCTGTTGCCATCGGTGATGCACCTCCTTATTTAAATTATTTACTGTATCAATTGTACTGTTATTTTATCACATCTGTAAAAAATTGTCAATAGCGTTTCAATTAATTCTGTTCACATTACAAGTTGATTATACGACTATGTTGAATTCGGAGATGGAAAAACCGGAAAATCCATTATAGAGAATCAATTCGATATGATTAGAGTCCAGTACGACGATAATGATAGACCTTGTGGCATCATGTTGCAAAAATGATAGACAAAGCAGAAAGGAATGCTGCCGCAGATGCGACAGCATTCCTTTTTGAAAGTATAAGTTTATTCCTTTGCGTTTTGATTCTTATCGAGTGGACAAAAAACGATTGACTATTCCTTCGGCACGAAAATGCCTTGCGTTTCGTCCATCACCGACCAATCTGGGAAATACGCTGCTTCATCTTCCTCGCGAATAACGCGCAACGACTGAATGCCCCTCATTTTGGGATCGGCGTTGTATTTTGGGGTGCTGTAGAAGATGAACAGGTAATCCTGCTTGTCGGTCTTGACCTCGTATACAGCCCGTGTTTCCAAAATCACCACGTTTCCGTGAAGAAGATGCTCCTTCTCGCTATACTCTCGGCGCTCAAAGGAGTGGTATTTGCCGTCGTAATAGTCAAAGAGGGCGGTGAGTTGTTCTTCAAAGTCTTCTGTTTCTTCTGCAACATCTGCGGCAAAAGCGTTCTTTATCCCGTTTTTGTGCCAAATATTGATAGAGTCAACCACTTGTTTAAGCATAGCATCTTCTTCATTTTCGATAATCACTTCAGGCGCCTGGGGTGTGAAAATTCCAGGAAGCTGCAACAAACTCCAATCTTTTCCTACAAAACCGTCTTCTTCGATAGAAGGAAAGTATAGTTCTTCATCTTCAGTATGGTATACGCGAAGTGAATGTATCCCTACATTTCCCCACCTTAAATTATCACTTACACATTCTCGAAACAATATTGTGTAATTGCCATTCTCGGTTGTTACAGTGCACGAGCCTTCTATTTCTCTAACACGCCATCCAAAATCAAACGATGCGCCATCCACTACACCACCGGAAATCTCCCAACGTTGGATGTCTCCCTTGAAAAAATCAAAGAGGTCCTCTACTTGCTTTTCAAAGTTTTCCGCCTTTCGTACCGCAGTTTTTGCAAACATTCTTTGAACTTTTTTCTGATTTCCCTCTTCAAGGGCATCCAAAAGCGAACTCATACTTTTTTCTGCAAGTTCATCGGATGAAGTGAAGCTTAATAAAGCGTCTGAACAAGACGAGAAGGTCGCAAGTATAACCAGTATTACAAGCATAAGCGTGGCTATCTTTTTCATAAGCTATTCCCCTACAAATCAAAATGTATATCTTGCTTGGTGTGTATCGTCGTTAAAATCCCAAACACCATTCCATCGTTTCTTAAACGCCCAATATAGCATATATAGATCCTCTTGATCACGTCTACAGTATAACACATTTTCAAGAAAATGTCAATAGCCCAAGAATACAGTCAAATCGTTTTCAGAAAACATACTCAAATCGTCGTCTTTTTTACCAAGCGCTCCTTGGTGATTGCTTCTTTCCGCGGGATTTTTGAAAATTTTCTTTCTCGTTGCCCCCTTCTTTTTATTTGTTTATTGACTTTTTTTCGTTGTTGTGCTATAGTTATTCGGTAATTTTTGACTTTCGGAGGCGGTATGTTCCCTTCTATCATTATTTGCGTATGCACCTGCCTTTTGATGATCCTCTCCATTCCCTTCAAGCCCGTTTTGAAGCTGGGCAAGCTTCACGTGGACAGCTACTGGGTGATCGTGCTGACGGGCGCCCTGCTGTTGCTGATATCGGGGCAGGTGGATATCGGGACGGTAGGCGGAGCTCTTCTTGAAAACAGCGCGGTCAATCCCCTGAAGATCCTCGTGCTTTTCATTTCAATGACCCTTTTGTCGGTCTTCCTTGACGAGCTTGGCTTCTTTCGCTATCTTGCGGGAGTCACCTTGAAAAAGGCGAAGACCAGCCAGACCAAGCTTTTTATATATCTTTATCTCATCGTGTCTGTGCTGACTGTGTTCACCTCAAACGACGTGATCATTCTCTCCTTTACCCCCTTCATTTGCTATTTTGCAAAAAATGCAAGGATCAGTCCCCTGCCCTATCTTGCCGCCGAATTCGTTGCCGCAAACACCTGGAGCATGGCTTTGATCATCGGAAATCCCACCAACATCTATCTTGCAACTGCAAGCGGCATCGATTTTCTTTCCTATCTGAAGGTGATGCTTCTACCCACCGTTTGCGCAGGTGCCGGTGCCTTTCTTGCCCTCTTTCTGGTGTATAGAAAGAAGCTGTCGGCTCCCATTTCGGGGCAGCCCATTGCCGCACGCATCCACGACCGTGCTCTGCTTGTGATCGGCTTGATCCACCTTTCGCTTTGCACGATCATCCTTGCCGTCAGCTCCTACGTCAACATCGAAATGTGGATCGTTTCGCTTGGCGCTGTGATCAGCCTGTTTATCTGCGTATTGATCGCCTGCCTCATCAAAAAAAGAAGACCGAAGGAGCTTCTCAACTGCCTAAGGCGCGCCCCCTGGGAGCTGATCCCCTTCGTGATCTCTATGTTTATTCTGATCATTTCGCTTTCGGAAAACGGCGTGACCGCGCTTTTGAGTAAAGTCCTCGGAAGCGAGCTTGCCATCTTCAAATACGGCGTTACCTCCTTCCTTGCGGCAAATCTGATCAACAACATTCCCATGAGCGTCCTCTTTTCCTCCATCATCGAGCCTCTTGAGGGGGCGGCAAGACAGCAAGCCGTCTTTGCCACCGTCATCGGCTCAAACGTGGGCGCCTTCCTGACCCCCATCGGGGCTCTCGCGGGCATTCTCTGGAGCTCGATCTTAAATCAGAACGGTCTGAAATTCGGATACAAGGACTTTTTGAAGATCGGCGTGACCATCGCCCTGCCCACCATTCTCATCGCTCTGCTTGCTCTTCACTTGGTTCTTTAAAAGGAATTTCTTGCATCCCGCTCGTCAAAGAGAGCGGGATGTTTTTTGTTGTCACCACACGAAAAAAAATGGCACAATCCTCTGTCATTATATTGCAAAATGAAGTAAACTGTGGTAAAATAGATTTGTAGATTAAAATATAATGTAGCGTTTTGAAAGCGCCGCAGGATGAAGGAGAAACGATATGATCCGATACGACCAGCTTGATCGGTTGAGAGCCCTTCAGGGCTCCACCACCTTTGCCGACCGCATTCTGGCAGAGCTAAACTATGCTTCCGCATTGTCTGAAACCATGGATCACAAGCACGACGGCATCATCAACGATGCCTTGGACCATTTATACCGCAAGGTCGAAGAGGAGGGCGGCGTGATCACCAAGAGTGCCGCTCTTGAAAGTGAAAGCATACTTCTTCCTATGCGTCAGGAAGCAAAATCGCTTTGCGTGCACTGCGTTGCCCACGCCCACATCGATATGAACTGGGAATGGGGCTATCAGGAGACAGCGTCGCTGACCATCGACACCTTCCGCACCATTCTTGACCTGATGCACGACTATGAGAACTTTACCTTTGCTCAGTCTCAGGCGGCGACCTACGAGATGGTTGAAAAATTTGCTCCTTTTATGCTTGAGGAGATCAAGGCGCGGATCAAGGAGGGCAGATGGGAGGTCACAGCCTCTGCCTGGGTGGAGACCGACAAGAACCTGCCCTGCGGGGAATCCCTTGCCCGTCACATTTTGTATACCAAGCGCTATTTGTCAAGACTTCTTGACCTTTCCCCCGACTCCCTTCTCATCGATTTTGAGCCCGATACCTTTGGGCACAACCTGTCCGTACCCGCCATCTGTCAGTCGGGCGGCGTGAAATACTATTACCATTGCCGCGGAAATTCCCGCCCCGCCCACCTTTATCGCTGGCAGGGCAAGGAGGGTAGTGAGCTGATCGTTTACCGCGATCCCCACTGGTATACCTCCACCATCGACTACGATCTTTTTAGAGACGTTCCCCTGCTTTGCAAGCAAAGCGGTATTCCTCATCATCTGTCCGTGTACGGCGTGGGTGATCACGGCGGCGGCCCCACAAGAAGAGATGTGGAAAGACTGATTCAGATGTCATCCTTCCCCATTATGCCCGAGATCCACTTTGCCACCTTCCGCTCCTTTTTTGAAGAGGTTGAAAAGCAAAAGGAAAAGCTTCCCGTAATCAAAGGCGAGCTCAATTACGTCTTTAACGGCTGTTATACCTCCCAATCCCGAATCAAGATGGCGAACCGTATTGCCGAAGCAAGGGCATTTGAAAGTGAGTCGCTTTGCGCACAAGCCTCTATGGCAGGCGCAGACTCCTTTGCCGACTCCTTTAAAAATGCGTGGAAGCACATCCTTTTCTCTCAATTCCACGATATCCTTCCGGGCTCGGGCGTTCTTGAAAGCCGTGAATACGCCATGGGACAGTTTCAGGAATCAATGGCGCACATCGGTATCAACGGCAACACCGCCATGCGCTATATCGCCTCAAAGATCGATACCGAAAATTTGGGGCTGAATGTGGATAGCGAGTCGGTCTCCGAGGGCGGAGGCGTGGGCTTCGGCATTTCCTCCCACAATTATTATAGGATGCCCTCAACAGAGCGGGGTTCGGGCAAGGTACGCCTCTTCCATCTGTTCAATCCCACCCAATACGACTATTGCGGACTTACTGAGATCCTCGTTTACGATCTGGACAGAAAGGGTGCAAGGGCAGTCTTTACTACCGACGAGGGCACGCCCGTTGAATATCAGCTCCTTGAATCGGGCAAGGGCTATTGGGATCACTCCTACGAGCGCTACGCCCTACATCTGACCGTACCTGCATTCGGCTATCTGACCTGCAAAATGACCCTTGAAGAGGTCCACTCTGCCGACAGCTACACCCTTCCCTACTACCGCAACGACCTGCACGCGGGAAATAGCGAGTTGGAGATCGTCCTTGAAAACGATCTGCTGTGCTGCACCTTCGATAAGCAAAACGGACGCCTTCTTTCTTTGACCGATAAGCAAAAGGGCTTGCCTCTCATAAGCCGTCCTTCCGCTCTTTTCCGTCTGATCACCGAGCACACCGACCGAGGAATGACCTCCTGGCGGATGGGCGAATACAAATCGGTAAAAGATCTGCACCAAAGCAAGGAGCTGACTGTTTACGGCATCAGCAAGGGAGAGCTGCGGCAATCATTCAGTTATAAGATGCCCTATGGCGACAGATCCTCGCTTGGCGTGACCGTACGACTCGACAAGAGCAGTCCCGTCCTTGAATACGAGGTGACCTTGGACCACCACGAGCTGGGCAATGCCAAAAAGGGTATTCCACAGGTGAATTTTGCCTTGCCCTTCAGCTATAGTGCAAAAAGCTGTAAATACGATGTTCCCTTTGCCACCGTCCTTCGTCAGCCGATGGACTACGACGTGCCCGCTTCCTCATTTGCTCTGCCAATGCCTGAAGAAGGCAGTGGATTGATGCTTCTTTCCGACTGCAAACACGGCTTCCGCTTCACCGATGGACAGATCGCTCTTTCACTGATCCGCTCGTCCTACGACCCCGATCCCTATCCCGAATACGGCGTACACAAGATGCGCATTGGTATTGCGCTCTGTCCCGATACCAACTGCGACAGCGCACTCTATAGCACCGTGGACCGCTTCGTGCATCCCCTCTCCTACTGTGCATCAGACCGCCATCCCCACGGCGGACCGCTTGCTCAAAGCGGCTGCTTTGTCAAGCCCGAGGGCAAGATCAGGATCACCGCCTTAAAAAGCGCCGAGGAGGACGATGGCGTGATCCTCCGCTTCTTCAATATCCAAGAGGAAAGCGCCCCCTTCTCCTTCACCTTTGATAAGGAGATCAAAGCTGCATTTTATACCGACCTCAATGAAAAAGAGATCTGTAAGATCTCCTTTGACAAAAAGAGAGCTTCTGACCTTTGCCCGCCTTACGCGATCAAAACGGTAAAGATCCTCTTCAAGTAAGAAGATCTTCCCCCTTTCTCATAACCGAAAAAGAACCTCGGACGCTTTACCGTCCGAGGTTCTTTCAGTATGTCAGGAGTTTATCCCTTCGTTTGTTTTTTTACGCGATGCGCTTTTTTTTTGCAACGATCAACACGATCACTGCTCCCACAAGCACTGCAAGCACCACGGCGGTTACCGTAAACACTGCGGTGGGATCGCCTGTAGCGGGAGGATTATCGGGATCCTCAGAGGGCTTCTCAGAAGGCTCGGAGGGTTCTACCGGCTCGGAGGGCTCCACGGGAGGAGGAGTCTGTCCGCCGGGAAGGTCATCAAGACCGCCTGCAAGATCCTGCTCGCCGATGAATTCCACTTCGGCAAGCGAGCTGCCGCCAAAGAGGGTCAGCTTGTAGAAGCGGTGGTTGCCCTGAAGCTCTTCATCGATCGCGAAGGGCTTGATGAAGTTGTTGCAAAGGAAGGTGATCTCCTCTTCCTCAAGGACGGTCGCCCAGCTTTCGCCGTCGTTGGATACCTCCAGCTTGAAGGAGGTGGGTGCCTTGCTTGCTGTGGAGGAGGTGAGAGTGATCATCGAGATCTTCGAGCAGGTGGCATCGAAGATCAGTTCTTCGCCGTCGGAAATGGTCACGGAGGTCAGGCTGTTGTCGTCAAACAGATCCTTCACCTTTTCAAGACCGCTTTCAATGGTGCTCAGCACCACTGCCAGATCCTTCTTGCCTGCCTCGGGCTTTTGTCCGTTGGCGGTCAGAGAGGTGGGCTCGCTGTCCTCGGCACTGCCCCATTCGGAGGGCTTTGCACCCATCTCAAACTCGATGGTGCAGCCTGCGCTGAGCATTTCGTGGGTGAGGAACATCTTGTTGTAGCTCTCGCCATTGACCTTTGCAGACTGAATGTACACGTTTTCGTCGGAATTGTTATTCGCAACGATCACGATATCGTTGCCGTTATCCAGATGCACGGTCACCTTGTCAAAGAGGGGAGATCCGATCACGTATTCGCCCGATGCCACGCTGTAGGGATAGAAGCCCAGAGCGTTGAAGACGTACCAAGCCGACATTTCGCCGTTGTCCTCGTCACCGGGATAGCCCTGACCGATCTCAGAGCCCACGTATACGTGTCTGAGGACCTCTCTGACGTATTCCTGTACCTTATAGGGAGTGGAGGAGAAGGCGTAAGTGTAGATCACGTGGTGAGCGGGCTGGTTATTGTGCTCGTACTGACCCATCTTCACTTCCTTGAACTCGCTGATTTCGTGGTGTACCGAAGCAAGCTCAACCACCTTCTTCATTGCATCGTAGCTATCGTCAAAGAGCTGATCCAGTTTTGCGGAAAGTGCTTCCTCACCACCGTAAAGGTTTGCAAGACCCTCACCATCAAATACTGCGGGGAAGGCGTTGACCCAACCGACAGATTCGGTGAAGTCATATTTGTCGCCGTTCCACTGTGCGGGATTGAAGTTGGTGGAAGACCACAAGCCGAGAGAAGACTTGCCCATGAAGAAATCTGCCTTTTCGTTGAAAAGCAAAGCGTAGTTCTTGCAACGGTTGAGGTAGTACGCCGCCTCGTCCTCAAGTCCCATCGCCTCTGCCATCTTGTAGATGCCGTAATCGTTGATGAAGCCCTCGATGGAGCTGGAGTATGCCTCTTGCACGAAGGCACCGGTTACGGGATTATCGTTTGCAATGTAGCCCTTATAGGGAGCGGTGTTGTTTTCCTTTCTGCCGCCTGCGGTCATATCGGAAGAGTATGCCGCCGCGTTCTTCACCATCGACTCAAAGGCTGCCTGATAGTCAAATTTCACGCCCTTGATAAAGGCGTCTGCAGAGATGACGTCGCTGGAGGTACCAACCATGCAGTTTACAGGGCCGGGACCCATCCATCTGGGAATCCAACCTGTTTCGTTGTAGTGCTGTACGATACCGTCAACGTACTGACCTGCTCTGTCTGCAGTGAAGAGAGAGTAGCCGGGCCAAGCGGTACGATAGGTATCCCAGAAGCCGTTGTTGGTGTAAAGCATACCCTCGGTCTTCTTGCCGCTCTTATAGGGCGAGCCGTAGACCCACTCGGGCTCTTCGTTGGTGCCCTCGTTTTCGGAGAAGAGGCTGGGGAATGCGTACATTCTGTAAATGGAGGAATAGAAGGATACCAGCTCGTGATAGCTTGCACCCTCGATCTCAAACTTGCCGCACAGATCGTCCCATTCCTTCTGTGCCGACGCCAGAACGGTGTCGAAGGTATCGTTTGCACCGATCTCGAGAGCCAGGTTGTGCGCCGCCTGATCGTAGCTGATGAAGGAGGTCGCCAGCTTCAGGGTCACCACGGTGGTGCCCTTTTCAAATGCGGCGATGCCCTTGGCGCCGCTGACCACGGAAGCATCTGCCCAAGCGGTATCAAACTGACCGTAAACGTACATCGAAGGCGAGCCGTGGGAGGTCTTTGCCTTGAAGGTCTTGCCGTCCTCAAGGAAGGTCAGGCTTCCCGAGCCCCACATGCTGTCGAAGATCACGTTTACGTTTTCACTGCCCTCGGGGAAGGTGAAGCGCAGATATGCGCCGTGCAGAGTGGGCGTAACCTCGATCTTAACGCCCGATGCAGCAGAACCTTCCTCTAACAGGACGCTGTAGAGGTGAGCCGTTGCCTTTTCGTTCTTGTGGCTGTAGCCCGCTTCTCTGTTCTGAGAAGAGATCTGAACCGAGGTGATGCCGTCGGTGCCGTTTGCGGTGTTCACACCGGTGTTGGGCATAAACTGCATGGAGCCGTAGCTTCCGATCCAGAAGTTGGGGGCGTGGATGATGGAGATCGAATCAAGAGGATTGCCCGAACGGGTCTGCTGATAGGTGTAAGGCAGAGTGGGGGCGTCAGCGTTGTTCACGGGAGTGAAGAAGTTGAAGCCGCCGGGCAGAGTCACGCCGGGAGTGCACATACCGCGGGAGAAGGCGATATCGTTGTTGGTTCCCCGCAGAATGTTGATGTAATCGGAAAGATGCTCGTTTACCACCTCAGCCTTATCCTCGATCTTCAGATCGTCGAAGAAGGTGACGAAACGGGAGGCATCTACCGCATTTTCCATATCGAAGTATACGCAGATCCTTTCGATGGTCTTGCCCTCGGCAACCTCACCGATCACGCTTTCCACATAATTCCACTGAGCGGTATACAGGCATTCGCCCTCAGCCTGGCCTGCAGGGGTCATCAAAGAACCGTACTGATCCTTTGCACCAAGCTCGGAGAGGTACGTTCCGTCGGTGAACTTCAGGTCGATGACTACACGGCAGGAGGTGTATTCGTAATCGTAGGAATGAATGTTGAACAGACCCGGGAAGATCACGTAGCTGAGTCTGGTATTCTTGGTTACGGGAATGGACAGATCCTTGAAGATCACGTTCTTGGCGTAGGTCTTATCGGTTGCGGTCTGCTCGCCGTATACGGCAAGGCATCTGAAGCCGCTCCACGCACCGGGGGTGTTGCACTCGGTGGCAATGGGACCAAAGCCGATCTCGGTGTTCATACCGGGGATCTCTTCGGGGATCAGGCTCTCGTCAAGCTGAGTATATACGGTCAGCTCGGAGAACTGGGTGTGGGCGTTTCCGCCGTTTTCAAGAACCTCCAGCTTGTAGTAGAGGTAGGAGGTGGCGTTGGCAATACCAAAGATCTGTTCTTCAAAATAGTCGAAGAACTCAACGCCACTTCTGCTGTCCAGCTTTACCCAGTCCTTGCCGTCAATGGAGCCGTAGAAGTTCCACTTTCTGGGACTTCTGGAGATGTGGTCGTTGGCAGAGGTGATGGAGTAGCCCTTCACCACCTGGGATTCCTTCAGTGCGAAGACCACAGTGAAGGTAGAGCCCGAGCAGACCATCTTGGTGGAGGTCTTGCCGTCAAAGAGGTTTGCCTTGGACTCGCCGCCGCCAAGATCTTCCGAGCCCGAAACGGTGGAAGCATCCACCTCTGCCTTTACGGGCTTGGCTTCCTCCTCTTCCACCTTGGCGGAAGGATCTACGAAGAGCTGCCACTCGGAGAACTGCACCACCTGCAGACCCACCGCGTCCTCTCCCACGTTGGAGGTAACGTCCAGCTTGTAGTAGAGATACTCGGTGGTGTTGTTGAAGGTGTAGGTATAGTAGGTGTTTCTTTCGGGCATATCCTCGTCGCTGCGCACGTCGAGGGCTACCCAAGTCTCGCCGTCATTTGATCCGTAGAGCGTCCAGTCCTTGGGGTCTCTGGGATCGTGGTCGTTGGCAGAGGCGATCTTGTACATATTTACTGCCGCAGGTGCGGTCAGCTTTGCGGATACCCACAGAGTGGTGGTATTGGGGATGCACACCTTGGAGTCTACAGAGCCGTCAAAGATCTGCAGAATGCCCTGACCGCCGTCGAGTGCGGCAGAGCCCTTGACGGTGGAGGTATCTACCGTCTGCTTTACGGGTTCAGCAACCTGCTCCTCTTCTGAAACGTATTCAAGCTGCAGCTCGGCAAACTGAATCAGATCGTAGCCCCAGGGGTCAAGACCGTGATTTGCGGTCACTTCCAGCTTGTAGTATTCGTAAGACTCTTCGTTTTCAAAGCCGAAGGCGTAAAGAGTCTTTCTGTCAGGCAGATCGATATTCTCGCGTTCATCAAGAAGGGTCCAGCTCTCGCCGTCCTTCGAGCCGTAAAGCTTCCAGCACTTGGGGTCTCTTGCGGGAGCGTCGGAAGCCGTACCGATAAGGTAGCCGTTTACCACAGCGGAGGCGACCAGCTTCACGGACACCCACATAGAGCCGTTATAGGTGGTGCACAGCTTGCTGTCAAGGCTGCCGTCGAACAGCTTGTCAAGCCCTTCGCCTGCATTTGAAACCTCAGAGCCCTTCACAGTGGAAGCATCTACCGTGATCTCCACCTGCTCTTCAGCTGCTTCACTCTTGTATCCGAACTTCAATTCGGACATATGGGTGATGTTCAGTCCCACATTGTCGGTACCGACAGCATTCATCTCCGCCAGCTTGTAATAGAGATATTCGGTGGTATTTTCAAAGGTATAGGTCTTGGTTTCAAAGAAGTTTGCAAAGGTCTCGTCTTCTCTTGCATCAAGCAAATCCCAGCTTTCGCCGTCCTTCGAGCCGTAAAGCTTCCAGCTCTTGGGGTCACGCTTGTGGTGATCGTTGCAAACCGAAATGGAATAGAAGTTTGCCACAAAGGCTTCCTTCATCTTCACCGACACCCAGACGTTCACGTTGCCATCTGCGATCCACTTGGTGGAGGTAGCGCCGTCAAACAGATTTGCCTTCACCTCGGTGCCGTTTAAGTCCTTGGTGCCGTCATAGCTGTCAATAGCGGGATAGCTCACGCTGGAATCCACAAAGCCTTCTCCGCCGTCCTCAAAGGGCTCGGTGAAGAGATCCAGATTTGAAAACTGGGTCAGGCTTCCTCCGCAGTTTGAGGTCACTTCAAGTTTGTACCATCTGAATGCCTTTTTGTTTTCAAAGCCAAAGGTCTTGGTCTGCTGACGGGAGGTGAAGGATACGCCCTCACGCACGTCAAGAGAGACCCAGCTCTCTCCGTCCTTGGAGCCGAAGAGCGTCCAGCCCTTGGGGTCTCTTGCAGGCTCGTCATTTGCAGAAGCAATGGAATAGGAGCGGATGACCGCTTCCTTTTCAAGCGCAAAGGAAACGTAAACGTTTGAACCGCTTGACAGGAACTTGGTGCCCGTCTTGCCGTCAAACAGATTGTACTTGCACTCGCTTCCCAGATAATCCTCAGAGCCCTCTACCGTCTCGTAAAGAACGGTCAGACCCTTGCCGCCGCCCGTGGGGGAGGAGGTGTTGATCACGCCCTGAAGGAGTCCTCCTTCAAGGGTGGAAGATAGAAAGCCTTCGCTGTCGGTTTCTTCAAAGGACGTCTCGAAAAGCACTTTGTCCTTTACGGGATCTTCGGCAAAGGAAAGCACTCCACCGAAAAGTTGCACCGCGTTTGCAAAAACAAGAGAGCATACGAGAACACATGCTAACAGTTTCTTAAATACAGTTTTCATAATTACCTCTCAAAAATTCGTTTATAAGTGATTTTTTGCAAAGTCGTTATATCATAGGCAACCTCCAATAAATTCTATATTGCGCCACAAGGCATCTTTTCTGATCTTCACCGATCAGAGTTGTCTTCGTTTAAAAGGCTGGACCATCTTTTCGATCGCCTTTCTGCTTTTTGCGCCATCGGAGGAATTAGCGGAAAAAAGACTGCACGCCGCCGTTGCCGCGGCAAATTCCAAAAGCTCGCGGTCCGACCAATCGTTATATAGTCCGTAAAGACATCCGGAGCAGAAGGCATCACCTGCACCCACACGCCCTTTGATCAAATCAGAGGGGATCTCATAGGAGCCCACCTTGGTAAAGCTTCCGTCTGCACTAAGACAGAAACCACCGTCCTTTGCGTGGACGATCACCTTCTCTTTCACGCCCGCTGCCATGGTCTTTTGCATTGCCAGGTAAACTCTGTCAATATCCAGCGTCCCACTTGCGGTATATGGCTGGATCTTCCAGATATTACAACACTCGATCTCGTTAAAGATCACATAATTTGCGTATTTTAATGAAGGAATGATCACACGCTCGTATTTGTCGGTATCACTACTGCTGACCACATCAAGAGAGGTTTTGATCCCTTTTTTCTGCAGAGTGCAAAGGAAGCGTGCCATCACCGTGCCGTATTCCTCATCGGGCAGATCGAACTGATCCAAGAGTAAAAGATACCCGATATGGAAGATCTTGCAGCTCAGATGTGCTATGTCAATATCAGCAGGCGAAAAATGCATATTTGCACCGCTGGAGCTGAAAAAGGTTCTTTCACCGCTGGGAAGGCTCATCACGTCGCAAAAGGCAGTGGAATGCTCTCCGGTGATCGATACGTTGTCAGTGTTTACCCCCGCTGAACGCAGCTTTTCTAAAAGGAATCTCCCGTTTTCATCGTTTCCGACCATTCCCACTGCTGTGATGTCAAGACTGGGGTCAATGGTGGCGAGGTTGATGGAAACGTTTGAAACGCATCCACCCGATGCTTTGCAGGATTGCTGGATGTTGGCAAGCTTTCCTGCAACGGGATAAACGTCTATGGTCTTTACCGTATCGGCAATCAAATTACCGGCAACAACAATACCACCGCTGCTTTCTTTTAAAAGATCGTCCACCCTGACGCAAAGAATGCGGCTGATCGCAGGAAGCTGGCTGACGTTTGGAAGTCCTCTGCCGCATTCCCATTTGCTCACCGTCTTATCGGTAACACCTAATTTTTCGGCAAACTGCGCTTGCGTCAGATCCTTCTTTTTGCGGAAGAGCGCAAGATTGTTTCCAAAATGCTTCACATTCATTACCCTTTTCTCCGTTCTTTTCTAAACCCTCAATCTGCAGTCATCAAAACACATCGTTATATTTGTAAAGACGTTTTTCCAAATCAAATCATAAACAATTATCGGCAAAAACACAACCCCTTTGTGGCATATTTTTTGCACTAAGTAGCAGTTCTTCTCTACTATAAGTAGACTTTATCGAATTCATTTACATTCAATAGGTATACAATCAAACATGATCAAACGCATGCTACGATCATCGTAATCATGCTTTCTGACAAGAACCAAATAGGGTCATCTTCTCTATCACCGCATCCTTGATGTATTTTACCTTGAGATCACGTACCGAAAGATAGGAAAGTCCCTGCTCCAGTCCGTCCCTCATTGCACGCTGTCCCGCAAGGCACAGATCGGTATAGATGTTGATCTTGCTGATCCCCAAAGCTATTGCTTTTTTAAAATCTTCATCTGTCAAGCCGGAACCACCGTGAAGAACAAGGGGGACATTTGTCTCTTTTTTGATTTCCGAAAGACGCTCAAAATTCAATTTAGGTGCCTGTTTATATGCACCGTGAGCCGTACCGATGGCAATAGCAAGCGCATCAACACCTGTTTTTTCAATGAATTCCTTTGCTTCTTCTGGTGTAGTATGGCAGTACACACTTCCCTCCTCGTCGGCATTGCCGACATGCCCGATCTCACCTTCAACCGTTGCACCAAAGGCGTGTGCGATACGAACCATTTCCTTGGTATTCTTCACATTCTCTACAGGATCACCAAGAGAGCCATCAAACATCACACTGGAAAATCCAAGTTTCAGTGCTTGCATACATCTGTCAAAGGTCAAGCCGTGATCATAGTGTACCGCAACAGGTACGGAGGCGTGTTTGGCAATAGACACGATAGACGGTGAAATCAAAGATAATTCACCTGACGGCAGTAAGATCTCAGCTGTACCGATAATCACGGGAGATCGTACTTCTTCCGCTGCATCTATAACAGCCTGAAGCATATCACTGTCTGTCGTATTAAACAGTCCTACTGCATATCCCTCTGCTGCTGCCTTTGGCAACAGTTCATTTAAAGTGACCAGCATATCCTTCCTCCTGGATCAGCAGCATATATTCTTGAGGTTCACGAAAAACCTCGTTATACGCCCATCTTGTATTTGTAAAAACATTTTAACAAATTACATCCCCATTTGTCAACAAACAAAAAAAAGAACTTCCGGCCTCTTTTTTTCTTTCGCCTCTACCTTTCGTAGAGACACAGCTACCAGCGGGATGACCTGCTTGAAACAAGCGATTTAGCGATGTGTTTTAGGTGTGTTTTACATCCAATAAATGATAGAGTGGAAAATACGCCTTCGTATGAAAACCATATTATGAGTCTTTAAAAAAACCAATCATAACCACCCGTCAAACGGGTGGTATGCACAAGGGCTAAAAGCCCAATACTACCGGCCAGCGGCTCAAGCCGCTGGCTTTCGTATACTCAAGCCTATTGCCTTTGCCTCTTTTGCCGCCCTTGAAAGGGCG
>JAGBIB010000189.1 GCA_017935195.1 Clostridia bacterium | reverse complement strand
GTCATGAATTGATGCTATCGCATCATGATTTCTCGTCGGCGTTCCGCCTCCTCCATGAATTGAATTGCGCATCCAACCTTATGCCCCGCAGGGCAATTCATGGCGAAGCCAATTCATGAGTGCAACGCACTCAATTCATGCGCTCGCGCAATTCATTGTCGAATCCCCGTGTCAAAGACACGACGGATTCGTCTGTAATTCGTTTAGGTGGGAAAATAATGCCATCTGCCTCACAACGAATCCGATAGAACTGCTTTACCCAATCGGGCAGTTTTTCTACATCGTCCTTAATCCTAATAAGGGTTCTCTTTCCAACTCGCCTGTCCATATAAGCAAAGATGCGCAAAAGATAATTGTCGGAATAAAGTGCATCGGCAATATCGGTTTTTAAATAGATCGTTACGGAATTGATGAAATCCCCCTCGCACAATGTGCATGCGGACATCCATTGTTCCTTCTCCAACCTTTCGTAAGAAACAGCTTCTCCCTTTTGAACAGACGCGCTCACATCCCACTCTTGTTTATACATTTCCTCCCAAGAAAAGGCAACAAGCTCTTTTTTCTCGTAGTTGATGGTCGCCCTTCCATAAGCGTTGTGTACTTGGTGATAGCTCGTGTAAAAATATGTAATTTTGTCCTTGAGTGATGCGCAAAGCAGATCATTCATCTGCTTCTTTAAGGCACTCCAGGATTTGTATTTGCTTCTTTCATCGCAAATCATAAGGTATCCTTTCAAATCATGCTTACCGTTTTTGGTTCGTCAAAGAGCATCACTTACAGTGATATACCACTTTCTTGCCCTGTTCTTTGGCGTATTCAATTATATCAAGTTCTGATCGATATACGCCACAAAAGGTTTTTTGTTCACTTTATTGCTGTTTTTCACATACCACTCAAAGGCATCTTGAAGTCCCTCAAGCAAAGAGATGGTTTGCGGCATCAATTCATACTGTTTTGAAACATCAAGACAATATTCATAGTCATAAAAACTGAAATAATTTCTCTGCTCAATATCTTTATATACATTTTGGAAGCGTACCGTTTTTCCGGCAACACGGTAGCAAAGCTCCACCCATTCACGGATAGAGATAAGGTCCTTGTTACCTACATTAAAAATATGCTGTTGCGGATGACGTTCAAGAAGAATATCAATAAATTTGCACAGATCTCGGATGTGAAAAAATTGCAATTTCATACCGCCGTCTTTGGGCAGATAAAAGTTTCTGTCTGCAAGTGCGCAATCAAAAACGAAGGCTTCTCTATATACATTGTTCATTGCACCATATAAATACGGCGGTCTTACAATATAAGCATCCGGTTTTCTCTGAAGGAGTGCATTTTCTGCCTCTATTTTATCGGTTCCGTATTTCCCCCAAAACCGATTAACCGCTACCTCGGTATTCTCTTTAAACGGTTGCGATGCATATTCGGGATATACTGCACTGGAACTGATTAAAATATACTCTTTGCAGTTTCCCAAAGAATCCAACAACAGTTCCACATCTTTGGCGCTATAGGCAGTATCAATAACGATATCAAAACAAAAATTACGAAGCTTGTCTCCAAGGCAGTGTCGATCGGCTTCGATCAGCGTCACACCTTCCGACTGCTTTCTGGTATTTCGATTGAGCACATATACATCATAGCCCTTTGAAACATAGTACTCAGCAATATATCTGCTGACAAAAACCGTTCCACCGGTTACAAGAACTTTTTTTACCATCACGCGCACCTCCATCACAAATCTTACATTTTGTTATTACAAAACAGTTTTTTGATTTTTCTAAACAAACGCTTATATTCACCCGTTTTCCTTTGCAGTGGTGATGGAAGCAATGAGCCTCCTTCTGATCGATCCGCATTTGTTCCGCAGATCCTTGTAGGTAAGCTCTGACATTTTTCCTTTTCTGAAAATCAGCTCGAGCCAATATTCTGTTTCGGATGCTTCCTTCAGAGCAATTTCAAGTTTATTGATGAAATCCGCCTTGCTCTGCGCGTATTTCGCTTCATGGATATTCGCACCGATCGACGAGGAAGAACGAACGATCTGATTGACATAAACAGAGCAGCCTTTTATTTCATCACACAAGTCGGATATTTGGATAGCCAATTCTATGGCATCTTCTCGGAGTTGGTTTTTGTTTTCGGTCATTTCACAAAAATCCTTTCATTCTTGTCGATATGTTGCTTCGCAACTCGATATGTTTTCGCTACGCTCAAACTCGATATATGCTCACTTCGTTCGCATTCGATATGTTGCCTACGGCAACGAAAGTCGATTGCGCCGCACCGTTGTTACTTCTCTCGCGTTGCCCGATGGGCAACGCATATCGAGCGCGAAGCGCCATATCGAGTCGCAGACATATCGAGCGACGCATCAGCGGCGCATATCGACGTCGAAAGTGCGTGTGAGACACACGACACTTTCGACGTGCCCTGTCCTCGGAAACATATCCACCGGCTGAACCTTCCCAATCTGCCAGCCGTCCTTATGAAAGAGGGCGAGGTCGCGGGCAAGGGTGGCGGGGTCGCAGGAGACGTATACGATCTTTTTGGGGGAAAGTGCGGTCAGGTGTGCAATCAGCTCCTTCTCAAGACCCTTTCTCGGGGGGTCCACGATGACCACGTCCGCCTTTTGAAGGGCAGGATGGTTGGCGTCGCCGCAATAGAAGGATGCGTTTTCAATCCCGTTTCTTTTGGCGTTTTTCTTGGCATTTTCTACTGCCTGCGGGATAACCTCAATGCCGACAAGCTCCTTTACCCCCGCATTTTTTGCAAGACAAATGCCAATGGTGCCGATGCCGCAGAAGAGATCCGCCACCACCTCGTCTCCCGTCAGCTCCGCCTGCTCAATGACCTTGGAGTAAAGCAACTCCGCGCCCCTGCGGTTGACCTGATAAAAGGAGGCGGGCGACATTTCAAAAGTACAGCCAAGCAGACTGTCGGTCAGCGTTTCACTGCCCGCAAGCAGGATATAGTCGCTACCCAAGATCACGTTGGTGTTTTTCTTATTGATGTTCAGCAGCACCCCCGTGACGCTTGGGTGTTTATCCTTCAAAAGGGAGAGCAGCTTGTCCTTTTTGGGCAGGCTTTCGCCGTTGACGACCAGCGTCAAGAGCATTTCGGAGCCATCGTGGTTGGTGCGCAGGTAGACGTGGCGAAGCAGTCCCTTGCCGCTCTCCTCCTCATAGCAGGAGATCTGTTCCTTTTTGATAAAGTCTGCCACCGTTCTGACCACCGGCTCCATAGCGGGATGATGCAGGGCGCAGCCCTCCTTTTCCACCACTCTGTGGGAGTGGCTTGCATAATAGCCGAGCTTTCCTTCTCTTACGGGATACTGCACCTTGTTGCGGTAGCCTGCCGTCTGCTCGGTGGAAAGGAGAGGAAGCACCTCGGCTTCCACCCCTGCCTTTAAGAGAAACCCCTCCACGAAACGCTTTTTTAGCTCCTTTTCATATTCGTAATCGATATGGCAGAAGGCACATCCTCCGCAGGCGGGAAAGGCGTCACAGCTTTTCTCTCTGCGGAATGCCGAAGGGTAAAGCAGCTCTTCCCTTCTTGCCACGTAGTAGCTGCCCCCGTCCTTGATGACCTTGGCGCGGATCTTTTCTCCCGTTACCGCCCCTGCCACGAAGACCGCCTTGCCCTCAAAATGCCCCACGCCGTGCCCGAGGCTGTTCATATCGGTGATCTCTATTTCAAAATAGTCGTTCTTTTTCATCTTTATCGCTCTGTTTAGTAATCTATCATTTTGTAAGACACTTCGTCTTTTCGTGTCTGTATTATCCCTTAAAAAACGCAAAAAGCACCGAAAGGCTTCCCTCACGGTGCTTTTTTGAAGCACCTCAAAAGAGATGCTTATCTGATCTCCACGTCAACGCGGCGACCGCAGTTTCCTGCAGCCGATTTCATTACAAGACGGATGGACTTTGCAATCTTTCCGTGCTTGCCGATGACCTTACCCATATCGTCGGGTGCAACGCTGAGGACTAAAACCAGAGTGTTTCCGTCCTGCTCCTCGGTGACCACGACCTGCTCGGGCTTGTCAACGATACTGCGGGCAATATCTGCCAATACCTTCTTCAAGTCCATTCGACGGCCTCCTTATTCAAAGGGGGTCAAATGATCTCGCTCTTCTTCAGCAAAGACTTTACGGTCTCGGTGGGCTGTGCGCCGTTGTTCAGCCAGGTCTTTGCCTTTTCAGCGTCGATCTTTACCTCTGCGGGATTGGTCATAGGATTGTAGTAACCGATCTCCTCGATGAAGCGACCGTCTCTGGGGCATCTGGAATCTGCAACAACCACGCGGTAGAAGGGAGCCTTCTTCTGTCCCATTCTTCTCAGTCTGATTTTTACTGCCATTTTCGTATTCCTCCGAAATAAATTATTTTTGTTTTTATTTTTTTATTTTCATAATCGGCGTTTTACCGATTGTTTGAACTGTTTTTTTCAGAACTTCACGTTCTTGCCGAGCATCTTTCTCAATCTCTTGTTGCCCTTGGCACCGGTCAGCTCCTTCATCATCTTCTTGGTCTGCTCGAACTGCTTGATGAGCTGATTTACTGCCTGCACGGTGTTGCCCGAGCCGTCTGCAATGCGCTTACGGCGGGTGGCGTTCAGGATCTCGGGCTTTCTTCTCTCCTGAGGGGTCATGGACTGGATGATCGCCTTCATGCGGTCAAGCTGTCTTTCGTCGATCTGCACATCCTTCAGGTTTGCCGAAAGACCGGGGATCATAGAAAGGAGCTGCTCCATAGAGCCCATCTTCTTGATCTGGTCAAACTGCTCCATATAGTCGTTGAGGTCGAAGGTCTGGTCACGCATCTTCTTTTCCAGCGCTTCCGCCTGCTTATCGTCGTAAGCCGCCTCTGCCTTTTCAATCAGAGAAAGCACGTCGCCCATACCAAGGATGCGCTGTGCCATTCTGTCGGGATAGAAGGGCTCGATGGCATCGAGCTTTTCACCCGTACCGATGAACTTGATGGGTTTGCCCGTCACGTATTTGACAGACAGTGCCGCACCACCTCGGGTATCGCCGTCCAGCTTTGACATCACGACGCCCGTCACGTCAAGCAGGTCGTTAAAGGCCTTTGCCACGTTTACCGCATCCTGACCGGTCATGGCATCCACCACCAGCAAAATCTCGTGGGGGTTTACCGCCTCCTTGATGTTTTTGATCTCGTCCATCATCTTCTCATCGATGTGAAGACGACCGGCGGTATCCACGAACACCATATCGTGACCGTGGCGGTCTGCGTGCTCCATTGCCTTTTTTGCAATTTCAACAGGGTCGGTTCCCTCGGGCATGGTGAACACCGGCACGCCAAGGCTTTCGCCCACCACCTGCAGCTGCTTGATTGCCGCAGGACGGTAGATATCGCAGGCTACAAGCAGAGGTCTTTTGCCCTTTGCCTTATACATTCCCGCAAGCTTTCCGCAGTGGGTGGTCTTACCTGCACCCTGCAGACCCACCATCATGATCACTGTGGGCGGTCTTGAGGAAATCTGCAACTTTGAAACCGATCCGCCCATCAGAGCGGTCAGCTCCTCGTTTACGATCTTGACGATCTGCTGAGAGGGCACCAGGCTTTCCAGCACGTCTGCGCCCACGCAACGGGCGGACACGGTGGCGATGAATTCCTTGACCACCTTGAAGTTGACGTCTGCCTCCAGAAGGGCGAGCTTGATCTCCCGCATTCCTTCCTTCACGTCGCTCTCGGTGAGCTTGCCTTTATTTTTAAACTTTTTAAAAGCCGCTTCTAATTTATCGGATAAACTCTGAAACATCGGTCGTCCTCCTTTCGTTGAGGGTCGATGGGTTCTTGCTTTGTTTTTTACAGCAACGCCTTGATTTCTTCCTTCAAAGCCTCGGTGTCAACACCCTGCTTTGACAGCTCCTCCAGACGAAGGAGGACATTGCGCAGACGTTTTTGCCCTTCAAGGTGCTTGTGAAGCAGTCCCAAACGCTCCTCAAAGCCTCTTAACTGCTCCTCTGCCTTTTTCAAGGCATCTCTGACCCCCTGCCTCGTGATGCCGCATTCCTCGGCAACCTCGGATAAGGACAGGTCATCGTTATAATAGAGGTCTGCCACCTGACGCTGTCTGCCCGAGAGCAGCTCGCCGTAAAAGTCAAGAAGCATTCCTACGGTATAGCTTTTTTCGGCGCTTACAGACACGGTCGCACACCCTTTCCGCTGTAAAGTAAATTGCTTTACAGAGTATAGCACTTCCGACCCGTTCTGTCAAGGGCTTTTTTGCTTTTTTCACCGAAAATATTTTGAATTTTTTGTAAAATAGAAAAAAACTCTTTTCATTTTCGGCGTTTTCTGCTATAATGGAAGGGTAGACAACCAAACAAGCCGAAAACACGAACATCAAAGGAGGAAAAAACGTGACTGCACCCCAAAACGAACGCAAGCTTTACGTGCTGACCATGCGCTCGGGCACCTCTATGTCGCGGATCATTCACAAGGTGACCCGCGCCAACCTGACCCACTCCTCCATCGGCTTTGACCCGCGGGGAGAGGAATTTTACAGCTTTGCCCGCCGCAAGAAAAACCGCATCCTGCCTGCAGGGTTTGTCCACGAAAACATCCGCACGGGCGTGATGGGCGACTGCACCGACGCTCCCTGTATGCTCTTTGAGCTGACGGTAAACGCCGAGGTGTGGCAGGCGGTAAGAGATCGGGTGGATGAGCTTGACGCTACGGTCCCCAGCCCCACCTACGATATTCCCGGCATTTTATATAGCTATTTCCACATCGAGCGGGAAAACTGCAAAAGCTACGTCTGCTCCCGCTTCGTTGCAGAGACCCTTGGAAAGGCGGGTGCCATCAAATTGAAAAAAGCCGCCTCCCTCTACAGACCCCTTGATTTTCTTCAGCAGGAGGAACTGACCTGCATTTATCAGGGCACCATGGAAGGGTTGCGCCAAGCCGTTGACGAGGGACGGCTTTGATCCCGGATCAAAAATAACGTTAAGAAACAAGAAAGAGGTATACTATGAAAGTACTGATCGTAGTGGATATGCAAAACGATTTCATCACGGGAGCACTGGGTACGCCCGAGGCAAGAGCCGTCGTTGATCGGGTGGTAGACAAGATCAAGGGCTTTGACGGGATGGTGCTTGCCACAAGAGACACCCACGGTGAGAATTATCTCAGCAGCGCAGAGGGCAAAAAGCTGCCCGTTCCCCACTGCATCAAGGGCACGGCAGGATGGCAGTTATGCAGAGAGATTGAAAGACTGCTGGTCACCCCGCCCATCGACAAGCCCACCTTCGGCTCTGCGGAGCTTGGACAGATGCTCTCCTCCTACAACAAGATCAAGCCTATTACCGAGGTGACCCTGATCGGAGTATGCACCGACATCTGCGTCATCTCAAACGCAATGCTGGTCAAGGCATTCCTGCCCGAGACAACCGTCAAGGTGGATGCCTCCTGCTGTGCGGGCACCACCCCCGAAAGCCACCAAAGAGCCCTTGCGGCAATGCAGGTCTGCCAGATCGCCGTGGAGGGGGTCTGAGTCCCTCTCTTCCCCGTTATATTTTGCGCCGACGGTGTTTTTTTGAAAAAATATCGTCGGCGCTCTTTCATTTTATATAAAAGTGTGGTATACTGAAAAGTACGGGAACAAATTTTCGCCTCAGGGCAGAAAGAACAGGATCTGCAAATGTACGACCTCTCAATCACTGAAAACCGAATCGATTACGGGATCCTGAAGGGAGAGGACCGCCTGCTTTACATCAAGGTGGGCAACGGCGGGGATATCTACGGCAGGGAAAACAAGTATCTGCGCATTGCAAGGCAGATCCGCGCCGACCACGGCTGGTCGGTACTGGTGGCAAGCACCCCCGTCGATCTGTCGGCAAAGGACTGTATGACTCACGACACCGCCTTTATCCACCGTCGGTTTGAAAATGCCGCCGACATTTACGCCTTCGGCAATTCCAAGGGCGGGCAGATGCTCTTGTCCTACGCCTACCTGAACCCAAGGATCAAAAGAGTGGCGGCGGTCAATGCCCCCCTGATGATCGATCTGCACAAAACCAAGGCAGGACTGCAGAGGTTTGAAGGAGATCGCATCACCCTGATCTACGGTGAAAAAGACCAAAGCGCAGGCTATTTGCCCTTTTTAAAGCACGGTCTGCCCCCAAAATGCCATCTTATTACGGTAGCTATGGCAGACCACAATTTTTCGGGTATGTCGGAGGAGTTCGTCGGCTTGCCTCAAAGGTATTTGTTTCAGTAAGCATCCGCATTCATCAATAACAATCAGGAAAGGAGCAGAGCTATGCCCGACAAGTTTATTTTACATTCGGAATATCAGCCCACGGGCGACCAGCCCGCAGCCATCGATAAGCTGGTAAAGGGCGTGGAAGCGGGAATGAAAAATCAGGTGCTTCTCGGCGTGACGGGATCGGGCAAGACCTTCACCATGGCAAACGTGATCGCAAGGCTCAACCGCCCCACTCTGGTCCTTGCCCACAACAAGACCCTTGCCGCTCAGCTTTGCTCGGAATTCCGGGAGTTCTTCCCCGAGAATGCGGTGGAATACTTCGTTTCCTACTACGATTACTATCAGCCCGAGGCATACATCCCCGGCAAGGATCTGTATATCGAAAAGGACTCTGCCATCAACGACGATATCGACAAGCTCCGCCACTCTGCCACCTCCTCCCTTCTTGAGCGCAGAGACGTGATCGTGGTGGCGTCGGTGTCCTGCATCTACACGCTGGGCGACCCCGAGGAATATAAAAATCAGATGATCGGTCTTCGTCCCGGCATGGAGATGGACAGAGATCACTTCCTTGATCTGCTCGTTTCCATCCGCTACGAGCGCAACGATATTGAGTTTACCCGTAACAAGTTCCGCGTGCGCGGCGACACCGTGGAGGTCTTCCCCTCGGGCTTTGACAACCGCGCCTACAGAGTGGAGTTTTTCGGCGAGGAGATCGACCGCATCGTGGAATTTCAGCCGCTGACGGGCGAGTTTTTTCGCACCATGTCCTACGTCCCCATCTTCCCCGCTACCCACTACGTGTCGGCTCCCGAGCAGAGAGAACGGGCGCTTCTTGAGATCAAAAAAGAGATGGAGGAGCGGGTCGAATACTTCAAGAGTCAGGGCCTTTTGATCGAGGCACAGCGCATCGAGCAGCGCACCAACTACGATATGGAGATGCTACGGGAGATCGGCTTCTGCCCCGGCATTGAAAACTACTCCCGCGTGCTTTCGGGCAGAGCTCCCGGCTCCACCCCCTACACCTTGCTTGACTTCTTCCCCGACGATTTTCTCCTCTTCGTGGACGAGTCCCACGTGACCATCCCGCAGGTGGGCGGAATGTCGGGAGGAGATACGGCACGAAAGAAAAATCTGGTGGAATTCGGCTTCCGTCTGCCCTCGGCATACGACAACCGACCCCTTTATTTCCACGAATTTGAGAAAAAGCTGAATCAGACCGTATTCGTCTCCGCCACCCCTGCCAAATATGAAAAGGAGAAGGCAGAGCAGGTGGCAGAGCAGCTCATCCGCCCCACGGGGCTTGTAGACCCCGAGATCGAGGTGCGTCCCATCAAAGGACAGGTGGACGATCTGATGGGAGAGATCAGAACCCGCGCCGCCAAGGGACAGCGGGTGCTTGTGACCACCCTGACCACCAAAATGGCGGAGGATCTCACCGAATATCTTGAAAAGAACCTTTTAAAGGTCAAATATATCCACCACGAGGTGGAAACCATGGAGCGCACCGAGATCATCCGCGATCTGCGCCTTGGGGTGTTTGACGCCCTGATCGGTGTCAATCTGTTAAGAGAAGGTCTGGATATTCCCGAGGTATCGCTTGTCGCCATCCTTGATGCCGACAAGTCAGGCTTTCTCAGAACCGAAACGTCGCTGATCCAGACGGTGGGCAGAGCCGCCCGAAACGCCGAGGGACACGTCATCATGTACGGCGACGTGATCACCCCCGCAATGGAGGCAGCCATCACCGAGACCGCCCGCCGCCGCAAGATCCAGATGGCATATAACGAGGAGCACGGCATCGTACCCAAGACAGTGGAAAAGTCGGTTCGTGACCTTATCGACCTTGGTGGCAAGGCAGAGGGAGCAAAGAGCGGCAAGAAAAAGGGCAAAAAGGAGCAGGAGCGCATCATCGTTCTCAGCGACGAGGAGCGGCTGAAGCTCATCGATCAGCTCACCGCCGAAATGAAGACCGCCGCTTCTTTACTTGAATTTGAAAAAGCCGCCGAGCTGCGCGACCGCATTGAAAGCTTAAAAAATTGAATTCATCGGGGCTCTGCCCCGCCACCCGCCGCCCCTTTTTGTAAAAAGGGGTGGATCTCCAAAACTTTGGACGAAAAATACACCCAAATATTACTTTATTTCAGAGGATTATGGAACAAAAATATATCACCATCAAGGGCGCAAGAGTCCACAATTTGAAGAATGTGGATCTGCGCATTCCCCGAAACAAGCTGGTCATCTTCACCGGTCTTTCGGGCTCGGGCAAGTCCTCCCTTGCCTTCGATACCCTGTACGCCGAGGGGCACAGACGGTTCGTAGAGAGCCTTTCCTCCTACGCTCGTATGTTCCTCGGTCAGATCGACAAGCCCGATGTGGACAGCATAGAGGGGCTTTCCCCAGCCGTCTCCATCGACCAGAAGACCACCGGCAGAAACCCCCGCTCCACCGTGGGCACCGTCACCGAGATCTACGATTACCTGCGCCTGCTTTACGCCCGCACGGGTATTCCCCACTGCCCCGTTTGCGGCAAGGAGATCGTGAAGCGATCGGTGGACAGCATTCTTGACGAGATCCTCACCCTGCCCGAGGGTAGCCGCTTTCTGGTGCTTGCCCCTATGGTACTTGACAAAAAAGGCAGCCACGAGAAGATCTTTGAGGATGCCAAGAAAAAGGGCTACGCCAGAGCCCGTGCCGACGGCATCCTTTACGAGCTGGAGGAAAAGATCAATCTGGACAAAAACCAGCGGCACACCGTGGAGATCGTGGTGGACAGACTGATCATGAAGGAGGGCATCCGCTCCCGTTTGACGGGCTCGGTGGAGGACGCCCTTGCCTTAGCCGAGGGCGCTCTTGCCATCAGCGTTCTGCCAAGGGACGAGGAAGAAGGAAGAGAGCTTTACTTCTCCCTCAATTACACCTGCGAGGAGCACGGCTTTTCCTGCATCGAGCTTTCTCCCCGTATGTTTTCCTTCAACAATCCGCTGGGTGCCTGCCCCCGATGCGCAGGACTGGGCGAGCAGACCGTCTTTGCCCCCGAAAAGATCATTCCCGACCGGTCGCTATCCCTAAGAGAGGGAGCTGTCGCCGTCAACGGCTTCAAGTCCATTTCGGAGGACACCTACAACGGCCCCCTTTACGAGGCAGTGGGTAAGACCTACGGCTTCACGCTGGACACCCCCATCTGCGATTATTCGGAAAAGGCGCTGGAGGTGCTTTTGTGGGGCGCACCCGAAAAGTATAACGTCGCCCGCACCTTCGAGGGCATTACCCGCTACGGTCACGTGCGCTTCGAGGGACTGGTGAACATGATCAACCAGCGCTACGAGATGGGCAGAAACGAATATTACGAGCAGTTCATCAGCAGCATCCCCTGCCCCGCCTGCAAGGGAAGACGCTTAAAGGACGAGATCCTTGCCGTCACCGTGGGCGACAAGAGCATCCACGATTTCTGTGCAATGACGGTGGAAGAGGCGCTCTCCTTCTCCGAAAATCTGCACTTTGATGCCGAAAAGACCCTGATTGCCTCGGGGATCTTAAAGGAGGTCTCCTCCCGTCTGCGCTTTTTGAAGAACGTGGGGCTGGAATACCTGACCTTAACCAGAAAAGCGGGCACCCTTTCGGGCGGTGAGGCACAGCGTATCCGCCTTGCCACCCAGATCGGCTCGGCTTTAACGGGCGTGCTTTACGTGCTGGACGAGCCCTCCATCGGGCTTCACCAAAGAGACAACGGAAAGCTCATCGGGGCGCTGAAGAACCTGCGGGATGCGGGCAATTCGGTGATCGTGGTGGAGCATGACGAGGAGACCATGCTGGAGGGCGACTTCATCGTGGACATCGGCCCCGGTGCAGGCGTTCACGGCGGTCAGATCGTTGCCGCCTGCACACCAAAGGAGCTTCTGAAAAACAAGGACTCTATCACCGCCGACTACCTTTCGGGCAGAAAAAAGATCGAGCTGCCCGAAAAAAGAAGAGAGGGCAACGGAAAACTCTTAAAGATCAGAGGGGCTGAGCAAAACAACCTGCAACAGATTGACGTGGATATCCCCTTGGGAAAATTGACCTGTGTCACCGGTGTTTCGGGCTCGGGAAAATCTTCCCTTGTCAACGGCATCGTCTACCCCGTTTTGGCAAAGGAATTAAACGGTGCCTATACCTACCCCGGTAAGCATCAGAGCATCGAGGGGTTAGAGCATCTTGATAAGGTCATCTGTATCGACCAGTCGCCCATCGGCAGAACGCCCCGCTCCAATCCCGCCACCTACACCGGTGTCTTTTCCGCCATTCGTGACCTCTTTGCCTCCACACCCGATGCCAAGCGCCGCGCCTACGGCCCCGGACGCTTCTCCTTCAACGTGAAGGGCGGCAGATGCGAGGCGTGCGAGGGAGACGGTGTGAAAAAGATCGAAATGCACTTCCTGCCCGATGTGTACGTCAACTGCGACGTGTGCAAGGGTCAGCGCTACAACAAAGAGACGCTGGAGGTGCGCTACAAGGGCAAAAATATTTCGGACGTGCTGGAAATGACCGTTTCCGAAGGGGTAAGCTTCTTTGAAAACCTGCCCCGCATCGCCCGCATCTTAAAGACCCTTGAGGACGTGGGACTGGGGTATATCAAGATCGGTCAGCCTGCCACCACCCTTTCGGGAGGCGAGGCACAAAGAGTGAAGCTTGCCACCGAGCTTGCCAAAAGAGACACGGGCAAGACCTTCTATATTCTGGACGAGCCCACCACGGGCTTACACACCGCCGACGTAAAAAAGCTCATTGAGATCCTTGACAGACTGGCAAATGCGGGCAACACCGTGTTGGTCATCGAGCACAATCTTGACGTGATCAAGGTCGCCGACCACATCGTCGATCTGGGCCCCGAAGGGGGTGCCGGAGGCGGCAGAGTGGTGGCAACGGGCACGCCCGAGGAGGTTGCCACCTGTCCTTCCTCCTTCACAGGTCGGTATTTGAAAATGCTCCTTTGAATTTTGCAAGAAAACTTCCAAAATTCTTGAAAAAAATCAAAAAAACATCTTGCATTCCATTTGCAATTGTGTTATAATACCGACATATGACCAACGGGACGAGTCTGTCCTCTCATCGGCATTCAATCGGAAAGACTGCCTACAAGTCTTCTGAACGGTTGAACCGATCGTCAAAAAGTATCAAATGTAACTTGAAAGGAAATTACCATGATCCCTACTTCCGTACAAATCATTATCGGCTCCATCTTAATTCTGCTTGCCGTATTCCTCACCATTGCAGTTCTGCTTCAGGAGGGCAAGTCCTCCAAGCTCAGCGGTGCCATCGCAGGCGGCTCCGATTCTTCCTTCGGTAAGACCAAGAGCAAGAAGATGTCCGACACGCTGTCCAAGGTGACCACCATCGTTGCAATCGTTTTCGTGGTAATCGTTGTGGTGCTGGCTGTAATCAACAGAGAGATCATCGTCCCCAATGTTGACGGTCCCGAACCCACCGACAGTGAGGCTTCCGAGAGCGTAGAATCTCCCTCCGAAGAGTCTAAAGCTCCCTCCACCTCCGAAGAGGATCCTTCCGCATCCGAGGAAAAGCCTGCCGCATCCGAGGAAAGCGTTGCAGCTTCCGAAGAGGCAAGCAAGGAAGCAAGCACCTCCAAGACCGAATAAGGTATCTTACTTAAAAAAGCGGAATCGCAATAGCGATTCCGCTTTTTGATTTTCCAAACACCAATCCGTGAAAAGGTACTGTCTGCCCTTGAGAAAACACCGTTCTTTGGATATCCGCCACTCTTTGTATAAATAAAATGGGGTGTCTCAAATGCAGAACGCAGTTGAGACACCCCATTTTTATCATCGTCGGTTTATTTCAAGGTCTCGGGAGTGATGGTGTTATAGATCTCACCATAGGTCACTTCATAAGTGGCCGCCAGATCGTCCACCATTTGAATAGCCGCATAGCTTGCGTACATATTTTCCTTGAAATACTCAAAATCAAGCTCCACACGCTTGATCAAATGCAGACCGAATTCGGTGTAGGTAGGCTCGCTGACCTGTCCGAATTCCAGCTTGAAGAAAACGTTTTCAAAGGGCTCGTTGGTCTCGCCCTTTTTGAAATACACACCCACATAGGGATCCTGTCTGTCTTCGCCAAACACCAGCGTGGTCTCTTCAAATGCCTGTCCCAGCTTTTTGTCCAAGAAGCTGATGGTGTTCGTCATGGTCTCCTTGCCCTGATCCTTGATCACCGCACCCATCAGCTCTACTGCAAAGAGTGCATCCTGCTTTTCAACCGAAGGCCAGCTTGCTTCACTGCTCATCGAGTAATTGTCTATTTCCGTGTTGATCAGATCGTTATATGCGGCATATGCCACGCTCCAGTCAGTTAAGGAGTTTTCGGTGATACCATCCTTGCCCAGCTTGGATGCCAGAATCTTCAGCTCGTTGATCGCCGTTTCACCGGAGATCTTTCCCGTTGTCTCATTCAGATAGTCGATGGCAATATCTGCGGGGGATTCCCCTTCCAACACGTTTTTAACCACCATCAGTCTGTTTACATACACGGAAAGTCCGCCAATATAGGACATCTGCTTCTTTGCGGCATCGTATTTTTGGAAATAACCTTCAAGAGCCGCAATCACCGCCGCACTGTCGCTCTCCTCGGTGATCTGCACCTCTGCCTCTTCTGCCGCATGGATCAGCTCCTTTAAAAGTGCAGCCACCTTTTCGGTGTTTTCCTTGGTGCTGTAATTCTTTTGGGTCAAAAGGATATGCACCGCACAGTTGTAATCCTTCATAAAGGCCTTGATCGCCTCGTCCGAAAAATCAAGCTTGTCGCAATCCTCTCCGGTGAAGTATTCAAACAGACCCGAATAAATGTATTGCTCATAAATAAGCAGATCTCTGAACATCTCTTCGTCATTATAACGGGAGGCAAGAGTAGAAGCAAATTCATCTCCCATATAGGACTTCAGCGTTGCAATATATTCGTCCACCTCCTTGAGCTGTTCCTCGGTGGGCACGATTTTATATTCTGCCGCCAGCTCCTTGATGGCATAGGTCATTTTCAACTCGTCCACAATGGCGGTGCGAAGCTCTTCAAGAGCGCCCTCTTTTTTGAAGAAATCGGGGTCTTCCTCGGTTTTGAAGGCGTATAACTCGTGGAAATAGTATCTGTAGGTCTTATAGGTTACGTCGTTGCCGTCAATGGTCAGAACCACCGTATCGTAAAGCTTTTTGGTCTCCTCGTCCACCGCCAGCGGATCCTTGGTTCCGGTGGTGTTGCCCTTGGAGCAGCCCGCAAAGAGAGCAAGAAGGGTCAGCAGCGCAAGAAGCAACGCGCAGATCTTTTTCATCATCTTTATAATATCCTTTCCATTTTCGCCCACAGCGTCTAAGGGCGCATTTTTCACCCTCCTATCTTACCAATCTTTTGCCCTAAAGTCAATAGAAAATACGTTTTTTCATTTAAAATTCACTTTTCATTTCTATTTTTCAAAAAAACTAAAATTTGCTTCTTGACAAAAGAGACACTTCGTGCTACAATTACTGTGTTCTTTTTTATAGAACGGTCACGGAACAAGCCCTTTTTCATACCCCGTTTCAGAGAGCGGCAGTCAGGTGAAAGTGTCGCACGGAAGGAGAAAAAACGGTACCGCCCGCGGCCCATAACGAATATTTTTAATGAGTGAAACACTCGGGTGGAACCGTGCGGAAGCTTGTTTTTTCAAGATGCCTCACCCCGACGGACGATGGTCCGGGGGAAGGCTTTTTTGTTTTCTTGCCCCGAAAAAAAGGAGAAAACGAGCAATTTCCACACCGAAAGGAGTACAATTATGAAAGTTTTGATCAACGAGCAGGAATTTGAGGTTTCCTCTCCCATCACCGCCTACGACGCCTTAAAGGAAGCCGAGCTGATTTCCCGCGAGGTCCTTGCCGCAAACGTCAACGGCAACACCGTGGCTTTGTCTGCCCCCGTGAAGGAGGGCGACCGCATCTTCCCCCTGACCTTCAAGGATGCAGAGGGCAGAAAGGTCTTCCGCCACACCGCCGCCCACATTATGGCGCAGGCGGTAAAGCGTCTCTTCCCCCAGACCAAGCTGACCATCGGTCCCGCCATCGACAGCGGCTTTTACTACGACTTTGACTCGGACGTGACCTTCGGCCCCGAGCAGCTTTCCAAGATCGAAAAGGAAATGAAGAAGATCGTCAGCGAAAACCTGAAGATCGAGCGCTTCGTTCTGCCCAAAAACGAGGCTTTGGCGCTGGTAAGGGAGATGAACGAGCCCTATAAGGAGCTGCTCATCGAGAGAATTGACGAAGGGGAGGAGATCTCCTTTTACCGTCAGG
>JAGBIB010000188.1 GCA_017935195.1 Clostridia bacterium | reverse complement strand
GGGTACCTTCGGGAACTGCCCAGATATCACCCGTAAAGCGGAAGGTGCGCAGGTAAGAAAGAAACTCCTCGCTGAAGCAGTTTTTGCTTCTCAGCAGCTCAATATCCTCGTCGGTAAATTCCAGCTTCTCGATATAGTCGATCACCTGCTCAAGTCCTGCGGCAATGGCAAAGCCGCCACCATCTGGTACCGAGCGGAAAAACATATCGAAATAGCAGATCTGATCCTTCTTGCCCGATGAAAAATATCCTTGACCCATGGTCAGCTCGTAGAAGTCACAGAGCATAGTGTAGTTTTCGCTCCAGAATGAGGGTTTCATATTTTTCTCCTTTTCAAATTCACTTATATATTCTTTCTTGACAAAACCGAAAAAGAATATTATACTATAACTGATCTTATTTTACACCCAAAACATCATTTTGTAAAGAGCAAAATGAAAAAAGAGAGGAGTTCTTATGATCCACGGTTTTATAAAGACTGCATGCGCAGCTCCGTCCTTGCGCATTGCAGACTGCAGATACAACAAGGCACAGATCGTTTCCGCTGTACATAGCGCACAAGAGGATGGCGTAAAGATCCTTTGCTTTCCCGAGCTTTGTTTGACGGGTGCGACCTGCGGTGATGTTTTTTATCAGAAATCTCTGCTTGACGGGGCAAAGGACAGCCTGTTTGAGCTGATTGAGGAAACGGCGGAATGTGACGTTTTCTTCACCGTAGGCTTTCCTTATATGCACTTTGGAAAGCTTTATAACGTAACTGCCGCCATTTATGGTGGAGCGCTTCTTGGTATCGTGCCTAAGACCAATTTGTCTGCCGAGGATGTGCGGTATTTTGCCCCCGGATTTGGCGACGTGACCATGGTCTTTGATCTGCCCGGCGGTTGCGTGAATTTTGGTGCAAAGCTCGTATTTACTTGCCTTGCGTTGCCCGAAGTGCGCATCGGAATCGTGATAGGTGAGGACTATAAGTCATTTCGTCCTGCGGCAGATCTGCTTCTCTCTGGCGGAGCGACCGTCATTTTAAATCCCTGTGCCGCTCCCGTCCTTGTGGGATCTAGGGCAGAGCGCGACTGTCTTTTAAAGGCTGCAAGCCTAAGAGGACTTTGCGCCTATCTGTCTGCCAACGCCTCCCCCTCCGAATCCACCACCGATTTGGTAATAGGCGGAGAGCAGGGCATCTACCTTTGCGGAAAGACGGTTTCCGAGTGTTTCTGCCTTGAAAACTGCTATACCGAGGGCGTTGTAGATCTGCACCGGATCTGGGCAGAGCGGCAAAGGATGACCTCCTTCCCCTGCACGCCCACTGAGGTCTTAAATCTTGATTTTGATATGCCCCTTTCGGTGACAGATCTTCAAGAAATTGCAAAAAGACCCTTCATTCCTACCGATGCCGAAGCATTGAAGAGTAGATGCAGAGAGATCTCCGCCATTCAGATTGCAGGTCTTGCAAAGCGCCTTTCTCATATTGGATGCGGAGCGGTTCTTGGCATTTCGGGCGGGCTTGACTCCACTCTCGCACTGCTTATTACCGTCGCCGCCTTCGATCGCCTCGGAAAGGATCGCAAAAATATCGTTTGTGTAACAATGCCCGGATTTGGTACTACAAGCCGCACGAAGAATAATGCCGTTACCCTTTGTCAGGAGCTTGGGGTCACCTTGCGTACCGTGTCCATCGTCCCTTCTGTAAAACAGCATTTTGAGGACATCGGACAAGATCCCCAAAATACCGACATCACCTACGAAAACAGTCAGGCAAGAGAGCGCACGCAGATCTTAATGGACATTGCAAACCAGCAGGGTGCCATCGTGATCGGCACGGGAGATCTTTCCGAGCTGGTGCTCGGCTGGTGCACCTATAGCGGAGACCAGATGTCGATGTACGGGGTAAACGCCTCTATCCCCAAAACCTTGGTGCGCTATCTTGTCAACTATTTTGCAACTCAAATTGAAAATAAGGCGGTTGCAAACACCCTGTTTGACATTTTGGATACCCCCGTTTCTCCCGAGCTTCTTCCTCCCGATGAGTATG
>JAGBIB010000187.1 GCA_017935195.1 Clostridia bacterium | reverse complement strand
TCGAACCAACAACCTGCTGATTACAAATCAGCTGCTCTGCCATTGAGCCACACCAGCATCATCGGATCGTCGTCCGTTCATCGGCGACGGATGTTATTATAGCACACAACTTTTCTTTTGTCAAGCGGTATTTTCAAAAAAACAAAAATATTTTATTTTCCCTCACTTGACCCTTTTCAAGGTCCGTTTTCGTCTCTGTTTTATGTGTTTTCAAAATTATTTCTTGAATTTCTTGACTTTTTCTTTCGGTTGAGCTATAATGTTAAAAGGATCCTCGGATCGCATTTCAAAAAATTTCACCGGAGGTATTTACGATGGGTAGTGCAACTCCCGATATGGAAAATCTCCTTGAGTGGCTTGAACAGCTTTACAGTGTTCTCTTCCTCGGGGCAAATATTGCAAGTCTTGGCATCCCCCTTGTTTTTTTGGTCATCGGATCCATTGTGGTGATCCTTTCCTTTCTGATCGCCGTCACCGTCGCCATCGTTCTGTTCATTCTCAAGGCCCTCCCCGTATACAAGCTGGCAAAAAAGCTGGGTAGAAAGAACGCATGGCTGGCTTGGATCCCGATCTTCGGAGAGTTTTTCCGACTTTATGTCCTTTGCGATGCGGCAGGCGACAAGCCCTTTTCGCTGTTTGGCGGCAAATGGGTCATCAAGAGCAGAAACACCTCTTTTCTCATTTGTCTTGCCATAGCCATTCTCGGCCCGACCCTGATCGTATCGGTGATTTCGCTGCTGAGCCTCGTTCCCCTTCTCAATTACCTCTTCTACGGCATCGGATCGCTGCTTCACTGTGTACCTGTCGTCTTTTGCGCCTTTTTCGAGTATGTCTACCTGAAGGACGCTTTAGATCTGTTCAAGGAGGACCAAAGCTCCAACCGCATTGCTGCCATCGTGATCATCGTGCTTGACACGTTGCTTACCGGTGAGCTGGCAAAAACGGTCTGGCTTTATACCCTGATGAAGCGTAGCCCCCTCCCCACTCCCGAGGAGTTCTGCCAAACGAAACAGTATACCGATGGCGCTTGCTACACTCAGGAGCAGTATACCGATAACGGATACTACGCTCAGGAGCAAAATACAAACAATTGGGACTCACCGCAATGACCCCTTTAGAAGGTGTCCTTCATGCACTCCGCATCGAAGGCACCTTTTTCTTTTCCTTCCATATTTTTTTAATTTATCGTAGACAAACCGTTCACCTTGTGCTATAATGTAATTTGAGGGCAAAACTGTTCTCTTCAAAAGATATTTGCCAAAGACTTTTTTTGTACTCTGCGGTGTACATTCCGCGGGAAAGGATCATATGAACAACACCACCGACAAGGTCTTTCGTGCTTTCAAAAGAAAGCTTCTCGTTGAAGGACTCCTCAATTCTTTGTTTCTGTCACTCTGCTTTGCGGGAGGCGGAGGATTGCTTTTCACCTCAGTTTGCCACCTGCTCTTGATCAAAACAAATCCTCTGTTGCTCCTTCTTGCGGCAGCAGGGGCGCTTCTCCTCTCCTTTCTTCCCATCTTTTTCATTGGGTACTTTCCCACCAAGAAAAAGGTCGCCCGTCGCATCGATGCGTTGGGGTTAAAGGAGCGGACCATCACCATGATCGAAAATGAGGAGCGCACCGACACCATGGCACGCCTGCAAAGAAAGGACGCTTGGGATCGGATCTCCGCTCTGTCCGTTAAAAAAATGGGAATGCGGCTGTCCAAAAGGCATCTTGCCCTCTGCCTTGCCCTTCTTGTGCTCATGGGCGGAGTCTTTGCCCTGCCTCACGACCTATTCTCCTTTGGCAGGCAGACCGAGGCGGAAGAGCCGGACAAGGAAATGCAGGAGATCGTGAAGGATCTGATCGATAAATTAAGGCAAGAGGTAGAACGTGCCCCCATCAAGGAAGAACTGAAGGAAGGTCTTGACGAGATCGTGGATCGGTTGGAGGAAGAGCTCAACAAAACCGACAGTCCTTTAGAGGGTGCCGGCAAGATCGAGGATGCCAAGGATCAGATCTCCGAGCTTCTTGACCCGAAATTAAGCAAAATGGGCATCGGGAAGGCGCTGGCACAGTATGAGCTCACCATGGAAACGGGCAACGCCGTTTTAAACACCGATACCGCTCAGTTAGAAAACGCATTCACCGTTCTTGAAGACAAGATCATCGGCAAAAGAGAGCTGAAGGACGAGTTGAGCGCCACCATCAATCAAGCACTTGAGGAGTCGGGCGTAAAAGCGGGCGATCCTCTTTACGATGCTTTTGCGGCATTTTCTGCCGCACTCTCGGCATTAGACAGCGAAAGCGAGTCCTTTGACGAGGAGCTGGCGCAGGTCTTCGAGGATGCCTATGCCGCCATCGCTCCTCTTCTTGAAGAGCAGAAGCTCATCGAGGAGGAAAAGGAAAAGCTGGAGGAGATCCTCGACGAGGGCAAAAAAGAGTTGCTCGAAAAGGAAGACGCCAAGGGAGAAGAGCAACCGGGACAGGGCGAAGACCCCGGTGAGCAGCCCGGTCAGGGCGAACAGCCCGGTCAGGGTGAGCAGCCCGGTCAAGGCGAGCAGCCCGGTCAGGGTGAGCAGCCCGGCCAGGGCGAGCAACCCGGTCAAGGTGAAGACGGCAAGGGCGAAGGCGGCGAAGGAGACAGTGATCAGGGCGGAAACGACTCCGGCGGTAAAGGTGAGGATAAACAAACCGAGGAGATCTACGATCCCTATTCGGGAAGCGTAGCCTACGGCGAGGTTCTTGCCGCCTACTATGCCGATTATCTGAAGGCATTAAAGGGTGGGGTCGTCCCCCCCGAATTAAAAGACTATATTGAAAAGTATTTTGAAGCTCTGAACTGAGGGCACGCTCTCAAAAACAGAAAGAAGGAGAATGATCATGATTTCGGAAAAGGATATACAGTTTTTTTCAAGCAAATACGCCGAGGTGATCGGTGAGCTCTCAAAGGACCTGATCGGACAGGAGGAGGTGCTCAGCGGAGCAGTCATCGCCATGATCGCCGGAGGAAACGTGCTTTTGGAGGGCGTTCCCGGAGTGGGAAAGACCAGACTTGTGCGCTCTATCGGCAGAGCCTTTTCCCTCCCCTTTTCCCGTATTCAGTTTACCCCCGACCTGATGCCCGCCGACGTGACGGGTACGGATATTCTGAAAAAGGATGAAAACGGCAACAATCGGCTGGAATTTGCCAAGGGTCCGATCTTCAGCAACATCATCCTTGCCGACGAGATCAACCGCGCTACCCCCAAGACCCAGTCTGCCCTCCTTGAAGCCATGCAGGAGCATACCGTTACCGCATCGGGCAGAACCTACCGCTTGGATGAGCCCTTTTTCGTTCTCGCAACCCAAAACCCCATCGAGCAGGACGGTACCTATCCCCTGCCCGAGGCACAGACCGACCGCTTCATGTTCAAGCTGATCGTCACCTTCCCCTCGGCAGAGGAGCTGGCAAGCATCGTCAACATGACGCAAAAGACCATGGACGAGCAGGCAGAAGCCGTGCTGACGGGCGAGGAGCTGATCGCCATGCGTCAAACGGCAAAGGAGATCCTTGTGTCCGAGGAAGTGCTGTCTTACGCAATGCGTCTTGTGTGCGCCACCCACCCCGAAAGTCCGGACGCTCCCGCCTTTTCAAAAAAATATCTGCGCTTCGGTGCCAGCCCCCGTGCGGCACAGGCGCTCATCACCGCAGGAAAGGTCAAGGCTCTTTCCGAGGGTCGCTATAACCTGAGCTTTGAGGACATCGATGTCCTTGCCCATCCGGTTTTGCGCCACCGTATCAAGCCCTCCTTCACCGCTGTTTCGGAAGGACTCACGGCAGACATGCTCATCGATGGACTGATCTCGGAGCTTCGAGGCAAAAAGTCGTCTGCCAAAAGCAAAAAGAGCTGAATACAAAAATCCATTCCAATGAAACACGAAAGGAACGCTTTTCGGAGCGCTGATACGCAAGCATGAAAAAAAAGCTCATAAACGAAGCCTTCCTTTCCATGCTGGAAGGCCGTGATCTGCAGATCAACCGTCCCTTTAACGGACTGTTCGGAGGCAATCGCCCCTCGCCCTTTTTCGGCTCCTCGGTGGAGTTTGCCGAATTCAGAGAGTATCTCCCGGGCGACGATCTGCGCCATTTGGATACCAATCTTTATGCTCGCTTTGAAAAACTTTATATCAAGCAGTACATCGACGAGCGGCGGCTTCATCACCGCATCTATTTGGACGCCTCCCGCTCCATGGATTGGGGAGAACCGCCCAAGGGCGAATTTGCCCTGATGCTTTGTGCGGCACTGGGCTATATTGCCATCCGCAATTGGGATACCGTCTCCTTTTTTGCCCTGCACGGTGAGGATTGCACCGAGATTGCCTCCAATCTTTCGGGAAAGGAAGCATTTTACCGGGGGGCGAACGCACTGAACAAGGTGAAGTTTTACGGAGATTTTCGTCCCGTTTCCGCTTTGGGCGCAAGAGACGATCAGGGAAATAACGACGGCCTTGCCATCCTCATTTCCGACTTTTTAAACGACGATTGGCAGGCGGTAGCAGACCTTCTTTGCCAAAAGAAAAAGCAGGTGCAATTCATCCAGATCCTTTCAAGAGACGAGATCTCTCCCGATCTTTACGGCAAGATCCTCTTAATCGACAGCGAAGGAGAGGACGAGGAGGACGAGCGGCACTTGAAAAGAAGGGTCAACCGCCAAAGGATCAAGGCGTATCATGCAGCGCTAAACTATCATAGACAGCAAATCAAGGATTATTGTGCCAAAAACGAGATCGGCTTCCTCACCCTATGCAGCGATGAGGAGATCGAACGGTTTCTCTTTTTAAAGGCAACGGAAGGGGGGCTTGTCAAATGAGCTTTGGAAATCCCGCAGGGCTGTGGCTTCTTTTGCTCATTCCTCTGCTCATCCTCATTTACATCCTTCGCTCTCGCTACGAAAACAAGCATGTCTCCAGCACCTATATCTGGCAGCTCAGCGACAAATTTTTAAAGCAAAAGCTGCCTTTGCACCGTTTCACCCGTCTGTTGCTCTTTTTGCTCCAGCTTGCACTCATCGCACTCTTTGCTCTTGCGGCCGCAAAGCCCTCGGTGGAAGACGGCTTCGGAAAGGATTATGTGGTCCTTCTTGATTGCTCTGCGGGAATGCAGGTAAAAAACGAGGAGGGTGTCAGCCGATTTGACCGCGCCTTGGCGGAGATTGAAGAGCTTTCAAAAGAGCTTTCGGGCGGACACACCCTCACGGTGATCTGTGCGGGACAAAAGGCATCCTATCTGATCAAGGCTACCGATTCCTCAATCAAGGTCAAGACCGCATTGGAGGATGCCCACTGCAAATTCGGTGTCTGTAACACGGAGGCCGCTCTTGCCCTTGCTGCCGAGGCAGGCGCAGAGCTCTCCGCTCCCCAAGTGCTTTTCTATACCCACCAGGACTATGAAAATGTCGATGGAATCACTGTAAAGAATCTGAGCAGCGATGAATGGAATCTGTCCTTTTTGGGGCTTTCTGCCGAAAAAGAGGATAAGCTCACCCGTTTCACCGCCAAGCTGGTATCTCACAATCGTGATACCGAGCTGACGGTTGGTCTGAAGATCGATGGCAAAACGGTGGATGCCAAGTCTCTTTCGCTGGTCAAGGACACCCCGACCGAGCTTCTTTTTGAATATACCGAGCAGGCTGATTTCGACCGTGCCGAGGTGTTTGCCGACACAAAGGACGGGCTGAAGGAGGACGATTTCTACGCACTCTGCCCCAACCGTGACCGTTGCAAGGTCCTTTTGGCGGGAACCACACCCTTTTATATCGAAAAAGCTCTGACCGCTTTGGGAAGCTGCGAGATCACCCGCATCTCCTCGTTTGAGGACGCCCCTCTTTCAGGCTATAATCTTTATATCTTTGACGGGATCGCTCCCGAAGAGCTGCCATCCGACGGTGGCGTCCTGCTCTTCGGCACGGAAAAAATGCCCGACGGTCTGGTCTGCTCCTCCTTTAAGGACGAGGAAGGAAGACTGTCAGTGGACGAGGAGCTGGCGCATCCCCTCTTTGCAAACGTCTCCCCCTTCGGCTGTTACGTCAAGGGATATACCCCTTTGATGGGCACCGCCGAATGGACTTTCCCGATGTACTGCGGAGGAAACGCTGTCTTTGCCATAAAAAACAGCGAAAAAGAGCATTTTCTTGCCCTTTGCTCCTTCGATCTCCACGATTCCAATCTTCCTTTGATGCTCGACTTCGTGGCACTTATGGGCAACATCGTCACCGAGAATCTGCCCTCCCTTGTAAAAAGCAGAGACTTCTGCTGTGAGGACACCGTTTCTCTCTCTCTGCCCTTTCAAGCCACACAGCTCTATTTGGAAGAACCCAACGGAGAGGTGCGCACCCTGTCCTTCTCGGAGGAGTGCGCCAATGCGCCCGTAAGCATTCCCGGTATTTATACCGCTGTAGTAACGACGATCGACGAGCAGGGCGTTTACGCTGACTTTTTCGTCCATATTCCCGAAGGCGAAGGGGAAAAGACCGTCAGCGAGCCGCTCTCTCTCCTTTTACCCGAAAAGGAGGAAGAAAGCGCACGCATCAAAACAAGAGGGATTTGGAGCACACTTGCACTGGTTCTCCTTGCCTTACTGCTGATAGAATGGGGGGTGTATTTCCGTGACCGCTATTGAATTTGCTTTTGACCGCCCGCTTTTGCTTCTGCTGTTTATCCCCGCGGCGGCACTGATCCTCCTGCCCTTCTTCCTTCTGCCCGGACGGCGCAGAAGGGGGGCTTCACGCATCGTCCCCCCCATCCTTCACTGCCTGATCGCACTTCTTCTTTGCCTGATTCTCTCGGGATTTTCCATCGTAAAGGTCAGTGATCGGCAAGAGGTCTTTCTGCTTTTGGATCTGTCCTTCTCAACCAAAGCGGTGGAGGAAGAGATCAAGGAGCGCACAGAGGAGCTGCTCTCGCTCATCGACAAGGAGATTCCCGTGGGCGTAGTAGTCTTCGGAAAGGATCAGATCTACGACCTGAAAACCGATAAAAACGACCGCACCCTCACTCTAAGCGAGCCCTTGGGTGAGGCCACCGATCTGGAAGCGGCTTTAGACTATACCGCTTCGCTGCTGTCCGAGGAGCGGGCAAGCCGCATCCTGTTGCTTTCCGACGGCAAGCAAAATGCAGGACAGGCTGAGGATGCCGCCTACCGTCTGGCAAATGCCAACGTGCGGGTGGATGCCTTCTATTTCGATTCCACCTCAACTGCCGCTCCGGAGGTACAGATCTCCTCGCTCGTGGCCCCTGAGGGAAGCTGGCTTGGCGAAAGCTGTCGCCTGACCTGTACCCTGCAAAGCAATATCGAGGCAACTGCCCTTCTTCGTCTTTATGAGGGAGAAACGCTCATAGAGGAGCTGGAGGTCGAGCTTCAAAAGGGCTCCACCCCCGCCGTCTTTGAGCTGATACCGAAGGAAGCGGGCATTTGCTCCTTCCGTGCAGAGCTGATCCTGCCGAAGGGCAAGGACACCGTTGCCGACAACAATACCGCCCGTACCTTTTTGAAGGTCAGTGCCGAACAACACCTGCTGGTGCTTGTCGATACCCTTGCAAGCGGTGAAGCCCTGAAGGAGATCCTTTCACAAGACCTTCAAGTCACCGTAAAAAGAACCTTTGATGCCCCCAAGACCCTGCCCGACCTTTGCAAATACGACGGTGTCGTCCTTGCAAATGCCGATTATCACAGCCTGCCGTCATCCTTCACCCGTTTGATCACAGATTATGTGGGTGTTCACGGCAGAAGCCTGATACTGGCAGGAGGAGAAAGCACCTTCATGTTCGGTGGCATGGAAGACACCGTGCTCGAAGAGCTTTCACCCGTGGAATTCAAGATCGAAGAGAGCCCTGAGGGGGCCACGGTGGCACTGATGCTGGTTCTTGACTGCTCCAGCAGTATGAACAGCACCTATCTCTCCCTTGCAAAGCAGGGTGCCATCAAAAGCCTTGAGTCGCTTGCCGCAAACGATCAGGCAGGAGTGATCTCCTTTAACAGCAAGGCGACCCTTCATTCTCCTCTTATTCCCGCATCTGCTGAGAACAAGGAGGAGCTTACCCGCCTGATCTCGGGAATCGAAACGGGAAGAGGCACCTTCTATACCGAGGCGCTGGCCCTTGCCGCAGAGGAGCTTTTGAAGACCGACGCAGACATCAGGCACATTCTCTTTTTGTCCGACGGTCAGCCCAGCGACAGCGGCTATTATTCTGCCGTGCTGGACGCCAACGAGCAGGGGATCACCGTCTCCACCATCGGCCTTGCCTATTCCTCCTCCATCTTGGACTACATGGCCTACTATGGTAAAGGCCGCTACCATTACGTGGACAGCGTGGAGGATCTGCCCGAGATCATGCTCAGCGAAGCCGAGCAGGCACGCATCAATCCCACCATCACCGGTGAGATCGCTGCTGTGGTCAAAAGACAGAGCACCCTTACCGCTGCCATCGACCCCGATGCCCTTCCTCCTCTTGCCGGATATCTTGCCACCACAGCAAAGGAGCAGGCTGAGATCTATTTGACCACGGAAAAAGGACATCCGCTCTTTGCCGTTGCCGAATACGGCTATGGCAAGGTCTCCTGCTTTGCCTCCGACCTGAGCGGTGACTGGAGCCGAAGCTGGTTTTCAAACAGTCAAGGACAGCTCCTTCTCAACGAAATACTGCGCTTCACCCGTCCAAAAATCCATAGAGACACCACGCTGATCGTGAAAAGTGAGCCCTTCGGCAACGCACTATCCCTGACCGTGAACACTCCCGGTGTCAGCAAGCTGAGTACCGTCACCGTCCTGCTCACCGATCCCGACGGCAAGGAGATCACAAAAGAGCTTTCGCTGAAGCTCCAGGGACTCTACGAGGGCGTTTTCCCGGTAGAGCCCGACACCGTTTACAAGATGACGGTGATCGAAAAAAATGCCGTGGGTGCAGAGATCGACCGCACAGACGGAGCCGTTGCCCTTTCCTGGTGCACCGAATATGATGCCTTTGCACCTTCCGGAAAGGATCTGCTGGTCACCCTTTGCAATCTGACGGGCGGACAGCTTTTAGAGCAGGCCGAACAGGGAGCGGAGATCTCCCTTTCGGCTCTGAAGGTCCCCACCGATCCCGCTGTCCCGCTTTTGGTGATTTGCGGACTGCTCTTTCTCATCGACACCGCCCTTCGCCTCCTGCGCTTCAAGGAGCTGAAGGAACGGTTCTACGCATGGCAGGCAAAAAAGAACCACTGATACAAAAAAGAGCATGGACTCTCCCGAGTCCATGCTCTTTTTTGTATGGTTTTTAATTACGTATTCGAAAAAAAATCGACATTTTTCAAGCTGCATTGGTCGAAAATCGGTCTATTTACAAAAAACATCGATATAGTGATCAATGGACTCGGCAACCACCTTGATTGCCTCTTCCCTGCCCATCACCTCGTTGACCGCCGTTTCCTTGTGCTCCAGATTCTTGTAAACGGCAAAGAAATGGCGCATCTCGTCAAACATATGGCAGGGCAGCTCGGAAATATCCCTATAGTGATTGTAGGTGGGGTCACTGAAGGGAATGGCAATGATCTTTTCATCCCTGCGGTTTGAATCCATCATCGAGATCACACCGATGGGATAAGCGCGCACCAACGACATGGGCTCCAGCGATTCGGAGCAAAGGAGCAATACATCCATGGGGTCGTTATCGTCACCGTAGGTGCGGGGAATAAAGCCGTAGTTGGCAGGATAATGGGTGGAGGTATACAGAATGCGGTCAAGCATGATGAGCCCCGTTTCCTTGTCAAGCTCATATTTTTTCTTGCTTCCCTTGGAGATCTCCACCACGGCGATAAAGTCCTCGGGGGTGATGCGCTTGGGCGAGATGTCGTGCCAGATATTGGACATATTCCTTCCTCCTCTTCATGTCTTTCTGTGTTCTTTACGCTCCCATTATACCCTATTTTTTCCTCCTTTGCAAGAGGGTTGTCCACAGTTTTTACAAAAAAGGAGGCAATTTCAAAAAAAATCTTTCATTTCGTCTTTTTTTTGATGGGTATCGTTCTTTCTTTTTTTTTGCATTTGTGTTATAATGTAAAGGTAGAATACAAAAAAGGAGGCAGATCCTTGAAGATCGTAAATTTCGGATCGTGCAATATCGACTACGTCTATCAGCTTCATCACATCGTGAAGGTGGGTGAGACCGAGCAGAGCAGCCGCAGAGACGTCTTCCCCGGGGGAAAGGGACTCAACCAGTCCATTGCCGCAGCAAAGGCAGGCGCTCCCATCTATCATGCGGGATGCATCGGCAAGGACGGCGGAGTGCTTCTTGACACCCTGAAGGAAAGCGGTGTGGACACCCGCTTCGTGCAGATCACCGACGAGCCCAGCGGTCACGCCATCATTCAGGTCAGTCAAAAGGGCGAAAACTCCATTTTCATCCACGCAGGTGCAAACGGAATGTTCACCGAAGAGTTTATCGACGAGGTGCTTTCCTATTTTGAAAAGGGCGATCTGCTCCTTTTGCAAAACGAGATCAACAACATCCATTACATTATCGAAAAGGGATACGAAAAGGGCATGGTCACGGTGATCAACCCCTCTCCCATTGATGAAAACATCGAAAAGATCGACTTCAAGATGATCTCCTACGCTGTGTTGAACGAGATCGAGGGCGAGTATCTTTCGGGATGCTCCGAGCCTGCAAAGATCGTTTCGGCCCTTCGCAAAAAGTATCCCGGCCTAAAGGTCGTCCTCACCCTTGGGGACAAGGGCTGTCTTTATCACGACGGAAAGGATCTGTATTTCCATCCTGCCTTTGATGTGCCGGTGGTAGACAGCACCGCCGCCGGTGATACCTTTATGGGCTATTTCGTTGCCTGCCTTGCAGAAAACGAAACACCCGCCAAGACCCTTGAAAAGGCATCCTGCGCCTCGGGTCTTGCCGTTTCCAGAAAGGGTGCCGCCCCCTCTATCCCCTATGAAAACGAGGTAAGCGGATCGCTGAAGGATCTGAAAAAGAAAGAGGACTTTGCCGTCAGCTCGGAGGAGCAGACAAAAAAGAAGATCACCGCCTATGTGGAGGGAGATCTGCAAAACGCCTGCCTTTCGGGACTTGCCGAAAGTCTCGGCTATACCGCTGTTTATACCGGACATCTGGTAAAAAAGGTGACGGGAAAAAGCTTTGCCGCCCTCTTACTTGAAAGCCGTTGCTCCCATGCGGCAAAGCTTTTGAGGGAAAGCGATCTGCCCGTGCTTGCCGTCATCCATGCGGTGGGCTATAACAACGAAAGCTTCTTTAGAAGCAGATTCAAAGAGCTTTACGGACTAACTCCGTTAAACTACAGAAAAACCATGAAAAATGAAGGAGGAACCAACAAATGAACGGTGCCGAAAAAAGAAGAGAGATCCTGCCCTCTTACGAAAAACAGCCCAC
>JAGBIB010000186.1 GCA_017935195.1 Clostridia bacterium | reverse complement strand
TGACAATAAATCGATGACGAACCGTCCCGACCTTTGGGGACACTACGGCATCGCGCGTGAGCTGGCGGCGCTTTACGATCTGCCGCTCGTTCCCTTTGAGGCCTACGCTCCCGAAACCAAGGAGACGTATGACGTGCGCATTCTGGACACCGCGCGTTGCCCTCGCTATATCGGCGCGCGCATCGAGGGATTGGGCGTCAAGCCCTCTCCGTTTGCCATGCAGAGCCGCATCTGGCGTGTGGGCATGCGTCCCATCAACGCGCTGGTTGACGTGACCAACTACGTGATGCTCGCCGTGGGTCAGCCCACCCACGCCTTCGATTCCGACCACATTCAGGACTATATCGAGGTACGCCGTGCTTCCGAAGGCGAAGTGCTTCGTCTTCTTAACGACAAGGAGCTGGCGCTCTCCACCGACGATCTGGTGATCGCCGATGCCAAGGAGGCAGTCGCCCTGGCAGGCGTGATGGGCGGTGCAAAGGACTCCATCCTTCCCGAAACCGAGCGGGTGATCTTGGAGGTGGCAAACTTCGAGTCCAAGGGCGTGAGAAGAACGGCACTCCGTTACGACAACCGTACCGAGGCATCCTCCCGCTATGAAAAGGCGATCGACCCTGAGCGTTGCGATCAGGCGCTGTCGCTGGCAATGGCACTCTTTGAGGAGCTGTATCCCGAAATGAAGGTTACCGCCTTCAAGGACGTTTACGCAAGCAAGCTTGAAAGAAAAGAGATCGACGTGGAGCTTTCCTGGCTTGAAAGACGCCTTGGAAAGCGCATCCCCAACGAAGTGATCGCCGGAAAGCTTGGCATTATGGGATACGAGGTCTCCTTTGACGGCGACAAGATGCACGTGGTGGTGCCCACCTGGCGCTCCACCGGTGACGTATCCATCAAGGCAGACATCATGGAAGAGGTCGCCCGTATGTACGGCTACGAAAACTTTGAGGCAACTGCCATCACCACCTCCTTCATGGGCGCCATCAATCAGCTTGACTGGGATCTCATCCGCAGAGTAAAGGAATACCTGGCGTTCCGTTGCAATATGCAGGAGATCTTCACCTATCCTTGGATGACTGACGAGTTCGTAAACGCCATCCTGCCCGACACCGAAGGCACTCTTGCTCTGGCAACTCCTCCCGCACCCGATGAAAAGTACGTGCGCTCCACCCTCCTGCCCAACATCTGCAAGGCTGTGCAGAAAAACGAGAGAAACTTTGACGAGTTCGCCCTCTTCGAGGAGGCACAGATCTTCAACGGCTCAAAGACGGTATGCCCCTACGATGAAAACGAAAAGCTCCCCCTGCAGGAAAGACACCTTGGCTGTGCCTTTGCAGGCAAGGCAGACGACGTTGCCGCCCTCTTCCGTGCAGCAAAGGGCATCATCGGTGATATGCCCCGCTACACCCATATGGAGTCCTTCACCTTTAAGAAGGAGGAAAAGCCTTACTGGGCAGACGAGGTGGTCTGGCTGAATATCTACCTTGGGGACAAGAAGATCGGCGATCTGGGTCTGCTTTCTAAGAAAGCGGCTATGGCTTGCGGCATCAAGGTGCTGTCCACCGTGCTCGTTGAGCTGAATATGGATGCATTCGTGCCCTTCAAGTCCAGAACCAACCGCTTCGAGCATCTGCCCGAGTTCCCCATGAACGATTACGACCTGTCCTTCCTTGTTGACCGCTCGGTAAAGTGGGAGGACATCTACAAGACCGTCCTTGGCAAGAAGTCCGAGGGAGCGCTCTTAAAGGACGTGAAGTTCGTTGATGAGTATATGGGCAAGCAGGTTCCCGAAGGCAAGAAGTCGGTGACCATCCGTCTGGTGATCGGATCGGGTGAAAAGACGCTGACCGGTGCTGAGATCGAGACGGTTGCAAACTCCGCCATCAAGAAGCTTTCCAAGGTTCTCGGCGCAGACATCCGCTCCAAGTAAGCCAATAAACCAATAACTTAAAAGAACCGATTGACACACACGTCAATCGGTTCTCTTTTTGTTGTTCTTACAGCGTTTTTGCCACTACTTCGCAGAGCTCCTGCGCCCGCTCATAGCCGATGGGACGGTCAAGAAAGCGCTCTGCGGCGGCAATCGCCTGACAGACCAGCATATAAAGTCCGTCAAAGGCAGGGATGCCCCGCTGCTCTGCCAAGGACAGTAGCTTTGTGGGACGGGGATTGTAGATCACGTCAAAAACCCCTTCAAGCCCGTCAAAATGCTCTAAGGTCAGCGGTGTTTGATCCACCTGCGGATACATCCCCACGGGGGTGGTGTTGACAAGGATGGCGGCATCCTTATGAAGATAGAGATTGCCGTAGTTGTTCTGCCCCGATCGGGAAATGACCACCACCTGCCGTGCTCCAAGGTCGGTAAGCACGGTGACTGCCGTTTTGGAAGCCCCGCCCGAGCCAAGCACCAGACATTTTTTGCCCGTAATTTCAAGACCCGAGCGTTTGACCGTTGCCAAAAAGCCGTCGTAGTCGGTATTGTGACCTAAAAGACTGCCGTCTGCTCTCTTGACGATGGTGTTCACCGCACCGATCCGCTTTGCCGCATCGGTCAGCTCGTCGCAGTAGGGGATCACCCGTTCTTTATAGGGGACGGTGACGTTGATGCCCTCAAACTCTCTTTTTTCAAGAAAGGCACCCACCTGCTCCTCCTCCACCTCAAAAAGGCGGTAGGGGTAGTCGCCTAACTGCGCGTGGATCTGGGGAGAACGGCTGTGCCCCAGGGTCTTTCCAAGAAGCCCGTACATCAGAAGACCTCCTGATAGCTGCCCAGATACCGTACCTCGTCGCCCTGGTATTCAAGCTCGGATAACAGCTCGTCGAACTTCTCCGAATAGATGGACACCTGCAGGTCGAAATAGAACATAAATTCAAAATCTCTGTCGGGGATGGGACGGCTCTCCAGCTTTACCAGATTGATGCCCAAGGCATAGAAGCGGGAAAGGACTCTGTAAAGGGCACCGGGACGGTGGGAGACCACCATCATCACAGAGGTGCGATCGGACCCCGGGTAGATCTCCTCCTTTGCAGAGATGCAGATGAAGCGGGTGTGGTTGTTGCCTCTGTCCTGCACAGAGGAGGCAAGGGTACAAAGCCCGTAAAGAGAGGCGCAAGAGGAGGAGGACAGGGCTGCAATGTCGTCTCTGCCGCTTTCCGCCACCATTTTCGCCGCCACGGCGGTGTTGGGGCAGACGGTGATCTTCACGTCCCCAAGTGTCCTCAAAAAGCCCGCGCACTGGTTGAGCGCCTGCTCGTGGGAGCAGACCTCCCTGATGTTTTCCACCTTCGTTCCCCTACTTGCAAGCAGGCAGTGATCCACCTTCAGACGAAGCGAGCGCACGATGCGGAAATTATATTTGATCATCAGATCGTATACCGCATTCACCGATCCTGCGGTGCTGTTTTCGATGGGCAGAACGCCGTAGCGGCATTTTCCCTCCTCAATGGCCTTGAACACCCCTTCGAAATCCTTATAATAGGAGATCTCGGGCAGAGCAAACAGCTTTTCGCAAGCCTGCCCCGAGTAGGCACCCTCCACGCCCTGACAGGCGACCTTCGCCTTTTCGGGGAAGAGCAGAGGGGTATTTTCCATTGCCGCCTTCACAGAGTCCTTCAGACCCGAGGTGGGATGAAGCACCTTTTGCTGAAGGTTTTTGCTCAGCTCCATCATCAGAGCATACAAAACACGGGTGTAGGACTCATATTCGGGTCCTGCCTGCTCGGAAACGTCGGCAAGCCTTGCCCGCTCTCTTGCGGGATCAAAGATGGGCAATCCCCTTGACTGCTTATAAAGGGCAACGCCCTTGGAGACCTCCATCCGCTTCATAAAAAGCTCTACCATCTGACGGTCGATTTCATTGATCTCTTCTCTTAATTCCTTTATATCCTTGATCTGAGCTTCTTCCATAGCACTCAGTCCTCCTTTAAAATCTCTGCACCAAGCAAAGACAGATCTTCAAAAAATCCGGGGTAGGACTTGCCCACCGCCTGTGCGCCCGTGATGGTCACGGGGCAAACTGCCGCGGCAATTGCCGAGGACATCACGATGCGATGATCGCCTGCACCAAACACCTCGCCGCCCGAAAGGCCGCCCCACACGGCAAGCCCCTCCTCATGCTCCTCTGCCCTACCGCCAAGAGCGGTGATCATGGAGCAAACCGTCTTGATGCGGTCGCTTTCCTTGGCACGAAGACGTCCTGCATTGATAAAGGTGGTCTTGCCCTCTGCCAGCGCACCGACGATGGAAAGCACGGGGACAAGGTCGGGAATATGGGAGGCGTCCACTGTCACGCCGTGTAAATGCCCCTTTTTCACGGTGATCCCCTTTTGGCTTCGCTCCACCTGTGCGCCCATTTCTTCAAGCACCGCAAGCACCGCCTTGTCTGCCTGCATGGAACCCTCGTCCAGACCCTTCACCGTCACGCCCTCTTTTAAAAGTGCGCCCAGGCAAAGGAAGAAGGCACCGTTGCTCCAATCTCCCTGCACGGTGATGGTGCCGGGAGTCTTGTAGGGTGATCCACCGGGTACCTTAAAGGTATTCTCTTCCCTTTTTATATCCACACCGAAGCGGGAAAGGGCATCTAAGGTCATCAAAACGTAGCCCTTTGATTCAAGCTTGCCCTTCACCACAATGCGGCTATTTCCCGAAAGACGGGGAAGACCCATCAAAAGCCCCGAAAGATACTGGGAGGAAACGCTTCCTCCGATCTCATATTCACCCGCCAAAAGGCTGCCCGACAAGTGGAAGGGGAGCTTACAGCCGCTTGTGATCTGCGCTCCCCCTGCAGTAAGGGCATCGTACAGCTCGTCCATCGGTCTTTGGGGGAGTCTGCCGTGACCGACGAAGGTGGCGTTTGCCGAAAGGCTTGCCGCCACAGGCAAAAGGAAGCGAAGGGTCGAACCGCTCTCCCCGCAATCAAGCAGACATTCCTCGGGAACGCATTTAATGGGCGTTACGGTATAGCCCTCAGCGGTGCGCTCAATGTCCGCACCAAGACCCCGAAGCACCCCTGCCGTTGCCTCAATATCCTCCGAGGTGGCAGGACAGATCAGGGTAGTGGGAGCATCGGCCAAAGCGGCGCAAATGAGCAGTCTGTGGGCATCGGACTTGGAAGGAATGGCAGTGATTTCGCCACCCCGCAGTCCCTGCTTTACGGTCACTTTCATTCTTCCATCCCCTTTTTGATATAGTCGGCAAGATCTTCCACCTTCACCTTTACAAGCTCACATCTGCCGATGGCAAAGGGCATCACCAGCGTCACCGTTGCCCCCGCCCTCTTCTTATCGGAGAGCATCACCGACAGCATCTGCTCCACCGCAAACGGGCATTCAAGATCAAATCCGAAGGCTTCAAGAAGAGAGAGAATACGTCTGCATTCCTCTTTTTTCAGCAGTCCCTGCGCCACAGCGACCCTTGAGATCACTGCCGTACCGATGGCAACCGCCGCACCGTGGGAGATCTCATAGCCGCTGAGCTTTTCAACGGCATGTCCCACCGTGTGTCCAAGATTCAAAAATTGTCTTGCACCCTTGTCAAATTCGTCCTCTTCCACGTAAGAGCGCTTGATTTCCACACATCTTGCAATGCATTCCTCGCTCATAGCATACTCTCTGCCCGCAAAAAGGGCTTCAAAAAGATCCTTGTCGGTGAGGATACCGTATTTGATCACCTCGGCACAGCCGTCCCTTAAAATATCGGGATCAAGGGTCTTTAAGCAGTCGGTGTCGGCAACCACCATGGCAGGCTGATGAAAAGAGCCTGCAAGATTCTTACCCGCAGACAGATTCACCGCCGTCTTTCCGCCCACCGAGGAGTCCACCGCTGCCAGAAGGGTGGTGGGCAGCTGCACGAAATCAATGCCTCTTAAATAGCAAGCCGAGGCAAAGCCGCCCAGATCTCCGACCACTCCGCCCCCCAGCGCCACCAACAGGTCGCTACGGGTCAGATTTGCCTCTGCCATCGTTTCAAGCAGGGCCACGAGATTGGTCATCGACTTGGAATCCTCCCCCTGAGGCACGGTGAAGGTGCAAAGGGAGAAGCAGGCGGAAAGCTCCTGCCCCACCATCTCTGCGTAAAGGGAAAACACCCTTTCGTCAGATAACAGCAATATTTTTTCGGCTTTGGGGAAGGAGTTCTTCAGCCTTTTGCCAAGACCCTCCAAAAGTCCCCCACCGATATAAATGTCATAGCATCCCGATGCCTTTACGCTAACCTGTTTCACCGTCCGTCGATCCTTCCTTTAATATCGCTACCCTCTTTTAAAAGGGCGCAAAGCTTCTCTCCGTCTTCCTTTTCAAGTGCCTCAATATAGGCGTTGATGTTGTCACGAAATAGGGTCAGCTCCTTTAGAAGACAGTCCTTGTTTTCCATAAAAAGCTCGCTCCACATAGGGGCGCTGAGCCACGCAACTCTGGTTAAATCCTTGTAGCTTCCCGCAGAAAAGCCCTTGTGGTTTTCCGCTGTGGGGCTTTTCACGTAGGCGTTTGACACCACGTGCGCCATTTGAGAGGTGAAGGCGATCACCTCGTCGTGATGCTCTGCGCTTGTCACGCTGATCTTGCCAAAGCCTACGGGCAAAAGCAGACGCTTGATCCGCTCAAGCAGATCGATATCGTCAAAGCAGGGCGGGACGATGGCCATGGGTGCGCCCTTATAAAGGTCGCCGCGGGAATACTTGAAGCCCGCATTGTGAGAGCCCGCCATGGGGTGTCCGCCAACAAAGAGGAAGCCCTCCCTCCTTGCCGCTTCAAAGCAGGCATCGCACACCTTCTTTTTCACACCGCAGCAGTCCATCACCACTCCGTCTTTGTTGAAAAGCGGCGCTTTTTTTAAAATCCAGTCGATCGCCGCCTGAGGATAGATGGCAACCAAAATAAGATCGCACTCTCTTAACCGCTCGTCGGTCAGCTCCCCGTCGATCACGCCCGCAATTTGAGCAATACCCGTGATCTTTGGATCAAGATCCCATCCAAGTACCCTCGTCTGCGGAGCGTTTTCCTTATACGCCTTGCAAAGCGATCCGCCGATGAGTCCCAATCCCACGATTCCTACCGTCATTTTTTCGCCTTCCTTCTGCTCTTTTTCTCAGTCTTCAAGAGCCGTTCTGATCTTTTCTACCCTCTTTGCCAGCTTTTCAAACTGAGCGGGGGTCAGCGACTGCGCACCGTCGCACAGCGCCTTCTTGGGATCGTTATGCACCTCGATCATCAGTCCGTCAGCCCCTGCCGCCACAGCCGCCACCGCCATGGAGGGCACCAAGGATGCCTTGCCCGTGGCGTGGCTGGGATCGATGATCACGGGCAGGTGGGTCAGCTCCTTCAACACGGGCACGGCGGAAAGATCCAGCGTGTTTCTCGTGTAGGTCTCAAAGGTGCGGATGCCTCTTTCACAAAGCATAATGTTCTCGTTGCCCCCTGCCATAATATATTCGGCAGACATCAACAGCTCCTTTAAGCTGTTGGCAAGACCTCTTTTCAAAAGGACGGGCTTGTTGGTTCTGCCCAGCTCTTTTAACAGCTCGAAGTTCTGCATATTGCGGGCACCCACCTGGATCACGTCCACCTTTTCAAAAAGAGGCAGATGGTTGGCGTTCATGATCTCAGTGATGATAGGCATACCCGTTTGCTTCTTGGCTTCAAGAAGCAGCTCGATGCCCTCCGCCTTCAGACCCTGAAAGTCGTAGGGTGAGGTTCTGGGCTTGAAGGCGCCTCCGCGAAGGATGGTCGCCCCTGCCTTTTTCACCTCGTTTGCAACGAGGGTGATCTGCTCTTCACTCTCCACCGAGCAGGGTCCTGCCATAATGGCAAAATGCCCTCCGCCGATCTTCACACCGCCGCAGTCGATCACGCTGTCCTCGGGGTGGAATTTGCGGTTTGCCTTTTTAAAGGGATCGCTGACCCTTTGCACCATTTCCACCATTTCAAGACCCTCAAGCAGGTCGGTATCCACCTTTGCCGTGTCACCGATGATGCCCAAAACGGTATGCACCTCGCCCTTTGAAATATGCACGTCCAACCCCTGCTCACGAAACCAGTGGATCAGGCTGTCGATTTGTTCTTCCTTCGTTCCCGGTCTGATGACGGTAATCATTGTTCATTCCTTCTTTCTGTGCCTTTTTCAAAATAAATAGGGCTTCGCAGCGTTTATACTGCGAAGCCCGAAAAATCGTTTTATCAATAGGAAACGGTTCTTTTTTTGCAGCACAAATCGCTTTTACTTTTGATCGTTGCAAAAGTAAAAGTAATAAAAGTATGCGCCTGCAAAAAGCTTATTCTGCATACCGTTTCTCCCTTCAACAAGATAAAGACAGTTTAGCACACTAAAGCGTGTTTGTCAATATCTTTTCTCAAAAAATTTTCATCATTCGTTGCATTTTTATTCAAGAATCTTATTTGTATATATACTCCAAGGCAAAAAGCTCGGCGTTCATATGCTTGTAGCCCAGATCCTTTAAGGAGATCTCAAATCCCTGCTCCTTCAGGATGGCGTCGCATCGGTCAAGCAGGGTGAGCATATTGTATCGGGGCTCGTAGTCGGAAAAGGGGCCGCCGTTAAAAAACTCGGTCTTGCCGTTAAAATAGGTGGGGGTCATTGCCTTTGCGCAGGTCAACGTTTCGGTACAGCGATAAGTGGAGGCGTGGCAGATTACCTCGGCAGAGGCACCGCCATTTTGAAAGAGCACGCGGCACTGAAATCCCTTGGCATCGTAAAAAAGGCAAAGCTCGCCCTGCATCACCCCGATATAAACGTTGCGCACCGCACCGCCCTGATAATCGTAGCTCTTTGAAAGCCCTCTTAAAAAGGAGGGCGTAAGACCGTTTGCCATCAAGGGAGAGCCGCCGCAGGAGGCGCCCTTTTCTTCGATAAAGGAAAGAAGAGCGCGGTAGGAGCGCTGCTCGGGGGTCAGCTCCTCGTCGGGCGTGCCGGAGCCTTCGGGCGTTCCGGAGCCTTCTGTGGTGGGATCGTCTTCCGAAGGCAGAGAGGGCGTTATACCGTCAAAAGAAGATGAAGAAGCAACGGGCGCAGGAGAAAAAGCTGCGGGGCGCTCCCCTTCGCTTTCATCAGAGGAGAACGATTCCGATTCAGAGGTGGGCAGATCGCCGGGCAGACGCTCCCCGCAGGAGGAAAGCAGAAGCATAAGCGCAAGCAAGCACACCGCAAGGGCGGCAAATAAAGGTCTTTTGTTCATTTTGAAATGACTCCTTTCGGTTTTGCGCCCATTTTACCAAAAGGGGGGAGGTAAAGTCAATTATCAAGTTGTAAAACTTTCAAAAGCACCCCTTTTTTTCAAAAAAGAGAGCTCTTTAACAAGAGCCCTCTTGAAAATTATTTGCAGTAGATCATCAGCGGCGCTCCCTCGCCCCCCTCCTCAAAGGAAAGGCTATCCGGACGCACACCATACTTTTTGGCAATGCCGAAAAGCGATTCGTCCTTTTCGGGATAGTAGAGGATCACGCTCCCCCGTCTGCCCGTTTTTTGCCGCTTTTCGGGCAAGATGCGCAGGGTGTCCACCGCTCTGCAGGTTTTCGCCCCTAATAGCAGACCGAAATAGCTGATCTCCATGTCCACAGAGAGGACCTTTTTATCAAGACGGCACCGCACTCCCGAAGCCTTTGCCGAGATCTGCGCCTCTGCCCCCTCCTCGGGCAGAGGCAAATCGGTAACGAAGCGTAGCGGCAGGGTGGTTCTGCGCACATCGGGCGCACCTGCGCTGTCTCTCAGAAGAAGCGACAGCGTGCACTCCCCCTCAAGCACTGCCCTGCCGTTCTTCCCTTCCTCTGCCAAATGCAGCGAAGGCTCGACAAAAACACAAAACAGCGTATATCCCCCCTCCTCGGGCAGATCCAGCGTCGCACTCTCGTTTACCGAAAATCCGCCCTTCAGCTGAGCGGCAGGAGCAAAAAACTGCCGTTTTTCCTCATTTTTCTCGGTTTCCTTTTCAAGAGAGTAAGCATCAAGACAAAGTGCAACCTGCTTTTCAAAAAAGGCCGACAGATCGCAAAGATAGGTCACGTCCATCTCCACCACTCTCTTTTGCCCAAATTCATCCTCTCTCAGTCGAAATTCCATTCCTTCGGGAAGCAACAGCGCAAAGCACTTCCCTCCCTCATGAAGATTTTCATTTTTCAAGGTCTGTGAAAACGGGATGGAACGGCGAAGCGTCAGCAGTTCCTCCCTGTTTTCGTCCCCCGTTCCGGCAGAAAAGAGACATAGGACCTCTGCAACACCTCTGATCTGCGCCTCTCCCTCAAGAAGACGGCAATCCTGTACGGACAATGCGGCTGTGGCGAAAACCAACTCCTCAGCAGTGGGCATGGCGGCCTCAAAGCTGATGTCCTCAGATAAGGTCAAGCCGTTTTCTCTGAGATTCAACACATTTGCACCCTCCACCGTCTGCACTTGCGTTTCAAGTGCCTGCTCGTCGTCCAGTGTGCGCGCACCGTAAAGGGTGGGAAAAAAGCACCGTCTCTTGAAGACCTTAATGTCGGCACCGTTTGAAGAGCGGATGTTTACCTTTCGGGGATTGAGCAAACGCACCGAAGGATTTAAGCAAAGCGGCCGAATAAGATCCACGCAGTCCTCCGAAAAGTCTTCTCCTCCCAGCTTTTCATCAAAAGCAGAAGCGAATTGCGCACTCTTTAAGCTGTGATCCTCGGCAATGTACAACAGCCGATAGCTCACCTCTCCCTCATATTCCAGCGTGCCGCTACCCATAAAGCGTCCCTTGATGGAGCTATAGGGAAAAAGAGCAACCACCTTCTTGATATCGGGCAAATAATCGGGCAGAATAAAATCCTCGCTCTGCTCTTTGACCGAGCAAAGCGAAAAAATGCGCTCCGCCGCACAAAAATCCTCGTCCTCGCCCATGCGGAAATTCAGTTTTTTCGTGTATTCCATCATCAATCTCCTTGTATGCTTGCATTTGTTTCATAAGTATGAGAAAAAAACGCCCTTTAGCACCCAACTGCCGCTTTTTTGATTTCCCAAGATCGTGCTCAACAGCCGGAAAGGCGTAAATGCTCCCCGATCTTTGCAAGCGCCGCCTTTTCAAGACGGGATACATAGCTTCTCGAGATCCCTAAATGCTTGGCAATCTCCCGCTGCGGCAGAGGCTCTCTGCCATCAAGTCCGTAACGTAGGATCAGAATCTGACGTTCTCTGGGAAGAAGCTCTCGCACAATGAACTCCACGGCCTTTTTGGAGCTGAGCCTCGTGAACAGCTCCTCGGCAATGTGATCCTCGGTGGCAAGAATGTCGGCGTAAGTCAAAGGGTTGCCGTCCTTATCCACGTCAATAGTCTCGTTCATGGAGACCTCCCCCACCAGTTTTTTCTGAGAACGGAAGTACATCAAGATCTCATTTTGCACGCATCTGCCGGCATAGGTGGCAAAGCGAGCGCCCTTGTCGGGATCAAAGGTATCGATGGCCTTGATGAGCCCGATGGTTCCGATGGAAATGAGATCCTCCTGACAGTCGGTCTGGGTATAATACTTTTTCACAATGTGTACCACCAAGCGCAGATTGTGCTCGATAAGCCGTTGACGGGCATCCTCATCTCCTGCACGGGCAAGACGGAAGCACCGCCGCTCCTCTTCAGAAGAAAGGGGCGGTGGAAAGGATTGCCCCTCAGAAACCTTCAATATCAAATATAACGCCCCAAAAAGCAGAGGCACCAGCGCAGAACCAACCATAATTCCTCCAAAAAACGAACTCGCTTCGCAACCCCCACTCCAAGCCCGCAAAGCTGCTCCATCCTATGAAAAAAGCGGCTCGTACTATGCCAAACCCTTTGACAAACGGCACAAAATCTGCTATACTGTAGAGGTATAGAAGGTCGAAGAAAGGAGAGGGTGCCGTGCGCTATCTGATCATTGATATTGGATCAAACACCGTAAAATACGATCTGTTTGAGGTGACCGAGGGCAAGCGCTCCAAAAGCGTTGGGCATCGGTCGGCAGGGCTGGGGCTGATCAACTATATTGAAAATGGGCTTCTGTCCAAAAAGGGGCTTGAGGTGCTTGTGGCCACCCTGCGCGATTTTGCCGCCGACGGTCAGACGGCAGGCGCACAAATTCTCCCCTTTGCCACGGCGAGTCTGCGCCGTCTTGACGATCCTCTGCCCGTTTTAACCGCCATCAAGGAACAGACGGGCTTGTCCGTCCGTCTTCTTTCGGGAAGTGAAGAGGCATCCTGCAGCTTTTACGGCATGCTTTCCACCATGGATAGGCTTCCAAAGCGGGGCTTTATGGCAGACATGGGTGGTGGCAGTACCGAGCTGAATCGCTTTGAAAAGGGGCGCTCACTCTATCTTCACTCCTGTCCCTTCGGGGCACTCTCCGTGAAAAACGCAGTAGGCGCGGGAGATGCCATCACGAAAAAAGAAGTGGCTCTTGCCAAGGAATATGCCTCCTCCCTTCTGCCCGCTCCCCTTTCAGAGTTTGGAAAAGACGGCAAGAAGGCAGTTCTGGTTGGCGGAACGGCAAAGGCCTGCCGCAGTCTTGCAAGGGCGTTTTTGAATAAAAAGAGAGGCAATCTGCTCACTCGCGAGGAGTTTGGGGCGTTGCTTTCCCGCATCACCGATCCCGACGAGCAGACCCTTCTTGAAATGAAGGAGCTGATCCCCCAGCGCTATCATCTGATGGGTGCGGGAATGTCTGCCTTTGAAGCGATCTTTGAAAGAGCGGGGACCGAGGAGATCCTCATCTGCCGCGGAGGTATTCGAGAAGGCTACCTTGAAAAGATCTTAAAGGATCTGCCCATAGACGCCATTGAGGCTTAACCAAGGACTTTAAACTTAAATTCAGGAAGAACGATATGAAAAATGAAAAAAACGCCCCTGCGGGCGACTTGGTCTTTGAGGGAATGGTTTCCATCCGTGCGCTGCTTGACGCCATAAAAAGCGGTGTCAGCGACCGCAGGATCACCGCCCTGCTTTATAACGAAGAGCGGCAAAAAAAAGAATATGAAGGAAAACGCCTTCCTCTGCCACCGTGGGCAGGAGCTAAGCTTTCCCGTCATCCTCACCCCCAAGGAAGAGATCGAAAAGAGGGCTTCGGGCAGTAGCCACGGTGGGGTGCTTGCCCTTTGCACGGGGCGCACCTTCCCCTCGCTTTTAAAAGAGCATCTTTCCGAAGGCGGCTTTTACGTGATGATGGAGGGCATTGAGGACCCCTACAATTTCGGCTACGCTTTACGTTCCCTTTACGCCGCGGG
>JAGBIB010000185.1 GCA_017935195.1 Clostridia bacterium | reverse complement strand
TACTTTCTCTCTTTGTTGTTCAATTTTTAAGGATCAGTTGCTTCCCTTCTCTCGGGCGCTCAGGTAGTATACCACTTTCATCCCGTTTTGTCAATACCTTTTTTGAAATTTTTTGAGTTTTTTTGCATATTTTTTTGAGCGGCACACATACTATCAAAAAAGGCGCAAACTGCGCATTTTTGATGATGTAATTTGCGCACTTGGAGGTTTTCTTGCTGATCATTTCTTTCAGAACGCTGATTATTTTTCTTTTTTTGTCTTTTTTTATGAGACTTTTAGGAAAAAGGCAGGTAGGACAATTGGAGATCGGCGAGTTCATCAGTGCCTTGCTTTTATCAGAGCTTGCCGCCTTTCCGATCTCCGATCCCGATGTCCCTCTTCTTCACGCTCTTCTCCCCATTGGTCTGATCGTCTGTCTTGAGATCTTCATTTCCAGCCTTTGCGCACGCTTTCCTTTTATTAAAAAGATCTTTGACGGCTGCCCCGCCGTTTTGATCCGCAAAGGGCAGGTTGATCCCTCAGCTCTTTCTAAAGCCCGCATCTCTCCCGACGAGCTTCTCGCCCAACTGAGATTGAAGGGTTGTGCCGATCCCTCAAAGGTGGATTACGCCCTTTTGGAGCAGAACGGTCAGTTTTCGGTGGTTTTAAAAAGCGAAAGCCAACCCCTCTCGCCCTCGGACATTAAAAAAAAGCCTGCCGATTGCGGATACGCCGTACCGCTGGTCATCTGCGGGCGGATCAATCGCTCGGGTCTTGACGCCATCGGAATTACCGAACAGGAGCTGAAGAAAAAGATCGGCAACATTGCCACCTCCGAAATTCTTCTTTTTACTTCAGACGACTGCGGAAACGAGTATATGGTACGATATAATAGCAAAAAGGAGGAGCAATGAGCCATTTTCAAAAGCAGATCCTCTCCTGCCTACTCGTCTTCCTTCTGTTATTTTCCTCTTGCGCCCTTCTTTCTTATCACCACACCCAAAGTCTTCGGGAGCTTTTGGCACTCTGCGACTGTCTCCCCTCTTCGCTTCAAGAACAAGAGGATGCCCTTTTGAAGGCATCAGAGCTGGAAGGGAAACTAAAAAAGGCAGGGACAAGCCTTGCCTTTTTTGTAAACTATGAGCAGTTGAACACCGCCTATCTTGCCGCCGCCACCTTGAAAAGCGCAGCAGAACAAGGAGATGAACGAGAATACGCCCGTGCTGCCGTGGCATTGAAGGAGGCCATCGGAACACTTTTGCGCGCCGAGAGACTTTCCCTTGAGGGGCTTATCTGAAGGCAGATGCATCGGCAGTATAGAGATTGAGGCGCATAATGGAATAAAACTCCACCGGATGCTCCACCGCCCGTTCAAGGGCTCTGACAAGAAGCTCGGGATTGACGAAATCGTTGCTTTCTGCAGAAAGGAAGGCATGAAAACGGGTAGTCCCTTCCCGCTCTGTGATCTCGTAGCGCACGATTCTGGGCCGCAGATCCACCTCGATCATCCCTTTTTTGCTCTTTTTCACAATGGGCAATCCGCCTTCAAGCAGTTTCTTCAGCTCTTCCATCGACAGATCGTCAAAGAAAAACTCGTATTCTGCCAAAGCGATATCCATAAAGTCCTTGCCGCCCTCGTAGATCTCCAGCATTTTCAACTCAGGGGTGAGTTGGGCGTTGATGGCGTTAATCAGTTCCCTTTCCTCTCTCGGCTCGGTGAGCGTGATATCCAGATATTCGCACACGCTCTCCGCACCCACGGGAAGAGGCATGGAAAAGACCATCTTGGGGTGAGGGTTAAAACCCTGGGAATACTTGATGGGCACACCCGCTCTGCCAAAGGCACCCTTGAGCGTTCTGCAAAGATCCAAATGGGAAATGAACTTCAGCTTGCCGATCTTATGAAATTTTATTCTGATCTTTCCGGACACCATGTGCAGTTTCCTCCCATCTTCCATGCACCGCAACCCGCACAACCGTCCTTGCAGTTGCCCGTGGTTCGTGCTTCATAGGCTTTGTGACGCTCGGCCAGGAAAAATCTCTTATCCACACCGCAGTCGATCACGTCCCAAGGCAGGACCTCGTCCTCGCCCATTTTTCTGTTGGCATAAAAATGCGGGTCGATGCCTGCCTTTTCAAAGGCCTGCATCCAAATATCGTAGCTGAAATACTCGTCCCACGCATCAAACTTCGCGCCCAGCTTAAAGGCTTCCTCAAGAGCCCTTGACATTTTGCGGTTACCCTTTGCCAGCACCGCCTCAACAAAGCTGACCTTGGCATCATGCCAGGTATAGCGCACGTGGCGGCTCTTTAAAGAGTCCTTCAAATGCTGTTGCTTCTTCATCAGAAGCTCCATATCGTCTTGCGCCTCCCACTGGAAGGGGGTGAAGGGCTTGGGAATGAAGCAGGACACGCTGATGGTGACCTGCGGGGGCTTTTTGGGGCGGTTGGGGTTCTTATAGTACGCCTCCACCACCTTTTCGGCAAGGGCGGCGATGCCCTCGATATCCTCCAAGGTCTCGGTGGGCAAACCGCTCATAAAATAGAGCTTGACGGTATTCTTCCCGTAATCAAATGCCACGTTGCAGGCATTGATCAGGTCATCCTCGTCTACACATTTGTTAATTACATCACGAAGGCGCTGTGTACCCGCCTCGGGGGCAAAGGTCAGACCGCTTTGTCTGACCGAGGACACTCTTTCCATCAGCTCCTTGGTAAAGGCGTCCACTCTTTGCGAGGGCAAGGACAGCGATACTTTTTCCTTTTCGGTCCAATCAAGCAGCTTTTCGGTCAGATCACGAAGGGCGGTATAGTCGGAAATACTCAAGCTGGTCAGCGAGATCTCGTCATAGCCGGTGTGCTTGTAAAGGCACTGCGCCTGCGCATTTAAGGTATCGGGGGTCTTTTCTCTCACCGGACGGTAGATCATGCACGCCTGGCAGAAGCGGCAACCTCTGATGCATCCGCGGAAGGTCTCCAGCATGATGCGATCATGCACCGTTTCGATATAGGGCATCACCGGCTTTTCGGGGAAATAGACCTTGTCAAGATCCTTGATGATACGCTTTAATACCTTTTTGGGGACGTCGTCGTATTTGGGGGTGATGGCGGCGATGGTGCCGTCCTCGTTATAAGCCACGTCATAAAGGGAGGGCACGTAAAATCCACCCAGCTTTGCCGCTTCGCGAAGGAAGGATTCCTTGGTGTAGCATCCTTCTTTCTTCATTCTTATATAAAGATCAGACAGCTCGGGTAAAGCCTCCTCCCCTTCACCGATGGAAAAGAGGTCGAAAAAGGCGGCGACGGGCTCGGGGTTGTAGGTGGCAGGGCCTCCTGCGATCAGAATGGGCCATTCTTCCCCGCGATCCTCGCTTCTTTGGGGAATGCCTGCAAGGTCAAGGACGTACAGCACGTTCGTGAAGCACTGCTCGTACTGGAGAGTGATTGCAAAAAAGTCAAAATCCTTCACGGGATCGCCGCTTTCCAGCGCCCACAGGGGCAGATCGTTCTTCTTCATCTGATCCGCCATATCGGGCCAGGGAGCATAACAGCGTTCGCACCACACGTCGGGTCTTTCATTAAGTACGCCGTAAAGGATGCGCATACCCAAATTACTCATTCCGATCTCATAAGTATCGGGGAAGCAAAACGCCCAGCGGCAGTTCATTTCTTCCTTATTCTTCAAGATCTCTCCGTACTCCCCACCGATGTATCTGCCGGGCTTGGAGACCTTTTTCAAAATCGCTTCTATTTTTTTATCCATTTCAAAAAGTTCCTCTACAGTATATTAACAAGGGGGATCGTTTCCGATCCCCCGAAAAAATCATCCGATCACACAAAGATCAGCGAGATCAAGAAAGTGGGCAAGATCCAGCAAAGCTGATAGATCATGATCCAGATCGAGCTTACATCATAAACGCCCGCAAGCCGTCCCGTTGCCGTAAGGAAGAGGACCAGTGCCGCCGCAACAACACCAACGAGCATTCCGATCACCTTGATCACCGTTCCCACACGAATGACCTGCAGTACCTTTCTGCAGAAGGTCAGGGTCCTGAGCAGGCTCTTTACATTCCTCTTGGAAACCACGCCCGATTCCATTTCCTGCGCATAAAGCTCCTTTTCCTTGCGATCCATCCGCAAGACCTTTACAGGATACTTGGAAAGATCCACGTGACAACTGATCATCCGATCATCAATGTTGGGATCAAGGGTACGGATGCCAATGCACATTCCGGCCTTGTAAAGGGAAGCCATGATCTCTTCGATCTCTTTGTCAGCGGTGTATTCCACATACATCTTTGCCGCCAGCTTGTCTCCGATGGACATATACATCACGCAAAGGCGACCTTCCATCTCCAGTGCGGTGTCGTCGGGATCAACCGATGCAAGCAGTCCCTTGCTACGCATAAACGCTGCATTGCCCACTCTTACCAGCTCACCGTCCACGGCTGCTTCCACACCGCCCGGTACCACCTCAAGCAGATCGACCTTGTCGGAGTATCCCGACTCTTTGGTCGCCACACCGAACACATCGTCAAGCGGGCCGCCCACACGGTGGAAGACGCTCGCCGCTCCGAAGAGCACATGGTCAATACGAGTATCGCCAAACAGCTTCAGACTGCGCACTTTGACATTTTTGGCAGGAAAGACCTCTTTATCGTCAAAGGAGATCACCGTTGCATCGGCATACTCTTCAAGAGAAAACTCGCCTACAATGGCACTATCCACCGCAAAAGCCTTTTTCGATGCTCTGAAAAAGGGGAGGGCGTAGGTCACAAATGCCGAGGCAGGTGCGGCAAAAAGCACAGCCTGCAGAGCCATGACCAAACCGGAAAGCAAGCGCGCCTCGGGGGCAAAATAATAGCCCAGCAGGAAGAAGATCACGCCCAGCACCGTACATACGGTCGCCAAGATCACCACCACGCTCTTGTATCTCGGTTCTCTTGCGCTTCTCTTTGCAAAATTCTTCACGAAATCGGTCTGTCCAACGCCAAAGACGCCCGTGCTCTCCGAAAGATACTGTTCAAACGCCTCTTTTTCAAGGCTTGCCGCCTCTTGCACCCGATGCGTCACCGCAAACTTTCTTCGCTTAGAGCTGATCACCTTGAAGGTCAGGATGGTTCTTGACACGTTCATTCCCGTGAAAAGCACCGCCAAAAGGGCCATCAGTGCCACAGGCAAATTGTAAAAGGGTGCGCTTACATTGCGACAGAACAGAAGTGCGATCTCATAGACAACGGTAAAGATCACCGATACCGTCAAAAACATCTGGGGTACAGATCTTCCGGTTACAAAGGCCTTCAAGCCCGCTCCGAATTCTTTATAGGCAACTGCCGCTAAAAGGAAAGTGACCTGCAGACCTGCCAACGCAGTAAGCACGGGGTTTTCAAAGATCCCCGCAATACCGGCACCAACAACACCCTCAAGTGTGCCCACTCGATCAACCCACATGGGCAAGGCCCACTCCAACAAAAGCACCGCTATAAATGCGATCACCGCAAGGATCGCCCGTATATTCAGTCGGGTGTATGCACCTCTCAGCATTTTGAAGAAGCGTGCATTCTGATCGGGGGAAAGATATTCCTCCTTCACAGCTTCCGCCCCCGCATCACCGCGTACGCTCCGCTCGCGACGTGCTGCCTCTTCCTTGCCTACGGTGTCCTCCAGCTTCTTTTTATCACCGAACAGCATCATGATGCCGATCTCTTTTTCATCAATCGGTTCAGAATGCTCATCCCCGTCCTCTTCGGATTCCAAGGGTTCTTCGTCCTCCTTGGACACTTCCCCCTCATCCTCTTCTTCGGGCTCTTCAAGCTGCTCGAGTGCGGTCGTTTCCTCCGCCTCTTCCGTCAGATCCTCAAATGTCAACGGCCTTTCCTGCTCAACGGTCTCCTCGTCCACATCGAAAGTCTCCTCCTTCAAAGGGGCGTTCTCTTCCTCCTTGAAAGACTCCTCAGCATCCGCTTCTTCGTTTACAGACTCCTCTTGAGCATCCTGAGTTTTTATTTCTTCCTCTTTTGAAGACTCCTCAGCAAAGGGATCGGATCCCCGATCCTTGCCGGCATGGGGTCCCTCCTCGACCTCAGGAAAATCCAAAGAAAAGATCGAAGAAAGCTCCTCGTCCTCCTCTTTTTCCTCGAGTTCAACCTTCTCTTCCCTTTCGGACGGCTTTTCTGCGTCCTCGGAGGGTTCATCGGAGCGCTTCTCGTCTTTCTTTTCGTTCATGCTTGCCACAAAAAGCTCTGCTTTTCGGATCTGCTCCTCCAAAGCCTCCTTGTCAAGCCGATCCTCGCCCTCCTCTGCCGAGGGAGCAGACTCCTTCGTCTCCTCCTTCGCCTTCATGCGAAAGATCTTAGGGCGATTCTTCTTTTTTTCCTCCCGGGCAGCATCGTCTATGGTCAACTGATCGTGATCCTCTTCGGCAGGATCCGAGCCGCCAAAGCTGGTCAATAATTTTTTGAGCAGTTCGTCCGGGGAAAGATCCTTTTTATCCTTGTTATCCTGCGCCATACCGCTTCTCCGTTTTCTACTTATTTTTTACGTCTCTTCTTTCGTCAAAACCGTCCCATCGGCATTCAACCCTCAGCGTGCCGCTGTCTTGCAACCTCGCAAAGGATCACCGCTGCCGCACAGGAAACATTGAAGGAATTGACCTTGCCGTACATATCAATGGACACAATGAAGTCGCATTTTTCGGCAACGAGTCTGGAAATACCCTGGCCTTCGCTGCCCATGACCACCGCAACAGCACCCTTCATATCGGTCTTGTGGCAGGGGGTTCCCCCCGCCTCGGCACCGTAGACCCACAGTCCCGCTTCCTTCAGCTCATCGATTGCGGAGGACAAATTTGAAACCTTTGCCACCGCCATATGCTCAAGCGCACCCGCTGAGGCCTTGCTTACCACTGCCGTCAGCCCCACGCTTCTTCTTTTGGTGATCACCACACCGTGGGCACCCGCTCCCTCGGCACATCTGATCAGCGCTCCGAGATTTCCGGGATCATCGATCCCATCGCAAAGAACCACAAAAGGCTGCTCGCCTCGCTCCTTTGCAATGTTCAAAATGTCCTGCAGGGTGGAATATTCCTTTTGAGCAGCCAGAGCCACCACACCTTGATGGCGAACCGCCCCCGCCAAAGCATCCAGCTTCTGCCTTTGCACCTCCACCACGGGGATGCGGCGCTCGGTGGCCAACGCCACGATCAGCGGCAGAGAACCCTCTCTTTCGCCCTTTTGCACGAAGAGCTTGTCCACCGCCCTTTCGCTCTTCAAAAGCTCGGACACGGCATTTCTGCCCGCCACCACGTTTTCAGCAGGCTCTTCAAAAGCCGTCTGCTCACACTCTCTTCTTTTATGTACGTCGTTTTTGCCCGTTTTAAACGATTCGTTTTTGCTCTTATGATGCACCAAACGTTCCCGATCTGCCATACGTTCGTCCTCGGCTTGAGTCAGCCATCCTTTTGTTCAAAAGTTTTCTTATATATCCCTCACATTATATCACATTTTTTTCAAATTGTATAGAGGGAAAACCAAATATTTTTCTTCTTTCGTCGGCAATTTACGATCCGATTCGTCCTTTCAAGAAGAGTTCTCCGCATTTATATGCCTGTCCGGCACCCATCGTCAGCACAAGATCGCCCTTCTTCACCTCGTTTTCAAGGATCAAAGTCGCCTCTTCAAAATTCAAAACAGAGGTTGAACCCTCAATACGGCAAGCCAGATCCTCCGAGCTGACACCGTATACGTTTTTCTCCCGCGCCGCATAAATGGGCGCTAAAATCAATCTGTCGGCAAGAGAGAGAGCCGAAATGAATTCTTCAAAAAAGCCCTTGGTTCTGGAATAGGTATGGGGCTGGAAAACGCAAAACAGACGACCTTGCGTTCCCGCAAGCATTTGCCTTGCCGCCTTTAAGGTGGCGACCACTTCGGTTGGATGGTGGGC
>JAGBIB010000184.1 GCA_017935195.1 Clostridia bacterium | reverse complement strand
TTCGGCGGTGATGGCTGGGCATATGACATCGGCTTCGGTGGTGTTGACCACGTTCTGGCATCGGGCGAGGACGTAAACGTGATGGTATTCGATACCGAGGTTTACTCCAACACCGGCGGACAGGCTTCCAAGGCATCCAACATCGGTCAGGTTGCACAGTTCGCGGCAGCAGGTAAGGCTCTGGGCAAGAAGAATCTGGCAGAGATCGCAATGTCTTACGGCTACGTATACGTTGCACAGATCGCAATGGGCGCAGATATGAACCAGACACTGAAGGCTTTGGCTGAGGCTGAGGCGTATAACGGTCCTTCGCTGATCATCGGCTACGCTCCCTGCGAAATGCACGGTGTAAAGGGCGGCATGCAGAACAGCCAGCTTGAAATGAAGAAGGCTGTTGAGGCAGGCTACTGGAATATGTTCCGCTACAACCCCGCCGCAGAGACCAAGTTCGTTGTGGACTCCAAGGCACCCACCGCAGACTACGTGGAATTCATCAAGAGCGAGACCCGTTACGCACGTCTGGCACAGTCCTTCCCCGAAAGAGCGGAAGAGCTGTTCAAGAAGGCGGCAGACCATGCGGCTGCCAAGTTCGACAGACTCCAGAAGATGGGCAAGCTGTACGAATAATCGACACTTTAAAGGGGCTGTCTCAGACCAAGGTCTGGGACAGCCCTTCGGCTATTGCTTAGAAAAAAGACGGGAGTGAGCGCAACCGACGGTTAAGTTTTTTTTGCGTTTGGTACTTGCGCTTTCTTTTTGAAGGTGGTATACTGTTTGCACAACCGAAAGGAGAGTTGCTTATGAATAAAGGAAAGAAAATACTATCGTACGTTATAAAGGTACTGATCCTGCTGATCTATGTGGGCGTGTCCCTTTATCTCGTTTTCCCCGCCTTGCATTTTCAAAACCGCAATGCGGTGATGTGGCTTGCCGGTGTGGTGCTGGTGGCGTTTTTGGATTTCGGCTGTGCCGGCTACTTCAAAAGAGTATTTGAAGGGCTTTTCCCGCAAGGAGCGTTCAAGGGCGCGGCGCAGGGCTATGTGAAAAAGGAAAAGCTGCCCGTGGCGGTCAAGATCCTTCTCGTGGTCATCTGCCTCTTCGGCGTCTATTTCGTGGGTGGCGAGATCAGCTCCATGAAGGTCTTCCGCGCCAAGGACTACGCGGCGCAGATGGAGATGCAGGAGATGGAGATCAAGGATTTCGGACAGGTGATCTCCCCCGAATCGCTGGGAAGCAGCACCCTGCCCATCATTGATGAAAGCATCTCCCAGCGCAAGGCGGAGGGGGCGCTCGGCACCTACGGCTCTCAGTTTTCTTTAAGCGACAGCAGCACCCTCATTCACGTAAACGGCGAAGAGGGCGAGGAGCTGGTTCGGGTCATTCCTCTGGAATACAGCGGCTTTTTCGTGGCACTCAACAAGTATTCGCAGGGAAGCGTGGGCTACGTGAAGGTGAACGTGGTCACCGAGGAGACCGAGTTGGTGCTGGTGGAGGGCGGAATGCCCTACATTGAAAGCGGTCTTCTCAACAAAAACCTGCATCGCCATATCTGGATGAATCATCCCTTTTTGATGGTCACCGACTATTCCTTCGAGATCGACGATCAGGGTCATCCCTACTGGATCGCCACTTATTTTGAAAGGGAAGTGGGACTGTTTGGCGGCGAAGAGCCCAAGGGTGTGATCACGGTGGATGCCTGCAGCGGCAAGACCGAGAAATACCCCATGGGTAGTGAGCCCGAGTGGGTGGATCGGGTGGTGCCCGTGGACATCGCCTTTGCCCAGAGCGACAACGCGCTGACCTACAAAAACGGATGGTTTAACGTGGAGTTCGGTGCCAAGAAGGAGGTCTTCAACCTGACCGAGGAATACAACTACATTTCCATTAACGGGCAGACTTATATGTATTCGGGCATCACCTCCCCCAACAACGCCGATGAGACCTCGGTAGGCTTCGTGCTGGTGAATTTGAAGACCAAGGAAACGATGCGCTATACTATGAGCGGCATCACCGAATACCGCGCCAAGAGCATTGCGACAAGCGATCAGAAGGTGAAGGCGCAGGCGCTGACCGCCACCGACCCCATCCTTGTGAATATTGCCGATACCCCCACCTACTTCCTCACCCTGAAAAACGGCTATCAGCGGCTGTGGTACGGACTTGTCAGGGTGTCCGACGGCATGGTGGTGCTGGGTGAAGACCTGAAGAGCGCAAAGACCGAGTATCTTTCCATGGTTACCGAGGAGGCAGGCCCTTCCGATCTTGAAAACGAGCAGCTGAAAAGCGTGGAGGGTAAGATCCTGCGCATCAGAGAAAACGGAGCGGAAAACACCGTAGAGTTCATTTTGGAGGGCGCGCCCGACCGTCTTTACGTGGCACCGCTGTCCTTGAAGACCTCGGTGCGCTTCACCGAAAAGGGCGATCTTGTGGTGTTAAAATACATCGAATCGGGCGACGGATCGGCGCTTGTTCGTGCCTTTACCAACAAGACGGTGGAGGAAAGCGGCGAGTCCTGAAAAACTGCCACAGACTGCGGTGCGCTTTAAAAAAAGCGCACCGCTTTTTTGTTGAAATTCGCTGTCGGACTGTTGACAAGAAGGGCGAAATGCGGTATACTAATAATGTATACACAGAATGTTCGCACAATAGATCTGCAGCTTTTGACATCTCGGCGAATTTGAAAGAAAGGAACCGAATTATGAGAAAATACGGAAAAAGAAGAGTGTTGGCCCTATTGCTCTCGTTGACGATGCTATTCCTTGCGCTTCCTTCCCCTATTCTTGCGCAAACGGTAGAGGTTGAAGGAAAAAAAGGAACAGACTTCAGCGAAAATACATATATTTCCGGACAACTGCAGGTTCTTTTTGACAAGCTGGTGTACGGTCAGACCCCGTATTTCACGGTGGAGGGAAGCAGTAGCTGCGGCAACGTTGCCTGCACCTCCTGCGGACTGGTGGACGTAAGCAAAAAACACCCTGCCTTAAAGGATTTGGGGATCACCTTTGATACCACGGCTTACGGAAGCGGTGCCTTTGCTCGCTACGCCTTTGCACTGATTTTTGGCACAAAGCTGAGTGCGATCAATTATTTCGGAAACACCATCGCCACCATTCCTCTGCAGTCGGTGGGCAGAGTATCCACCGAGCGCTCTGAGGGAAAACCCGCTGTGGGTGTGTCGGGCGCCTATCAGCTGATGAGTATCGAGAATTTGAAGGGCATCCTTCAAAAGGGGACGCCGGGTGACCTGATCCAAGCTCACTCCTCTTCGGGCGGAAACCATTCGATGATCCTTCTTGCAAGCACCGACACGGGTGTGACGGTCTTGCACAGTGTGGACTACAATGTGGAGGGCGTTGAGAAAAACAAGGTGATCATCTCCGAGATGACCTATGAAGAGTTGATGACAAGCTGGGATCAGATCATCACGCTCTTTCGTGCGGATGCGGAAACCTATGCCGAGACTTGGGCAAAGGGCGAGACGGTGCATCTGACCTGTCGGTATACCGATGAATCGGGCAACAATTGCTCGGTGTGCGGCAAGGAGGTTTCGCCTCTTCCTACGGTAAGTGTGGCAGGGGCAGGCGTATATATGGCCACTGTAGATACCTCTGCTCATGTCGGATATTATCGCTCCACCACCAAGCAAAGAACGATTGCGGCGGGAGGCTGGGTGACAGCCTCGGGCTCTGTTGTGAATGCGACGGGAAAGACCTTCTACCTGCTGACAGACGGCAGTTATGTGCCTGCTGAGGACTTCGGTAGCGGTGCGGGTACTGCGCCCACCATCAATCTGACGGTCTATCCCGTGGGCAATCTTCCTTACGGCACATCCTACAATTTGAGAGGAACGGTTTCGATGAGCGGCGGGCTTTCCTATGTGAGCGGCTATATGCTGAAGCCCGACGGTACCATTGATCATCACGTCACACAAAGCACCACCTCTTCTTCACTGGATATTTATTATAGCCAGATCAACAGCAAAATGAAATTCGGATCCCTTGCACAGGGGGATTACGTGATGATGATCGTTGCTTGCAGTGCAAGCGGTGTGGCATCTGCAAAGTTGTATCCGTTTTCCATCACCAAGCAAACGATGACCACTCCTTCTGCGCCTGCCGCCCCCACAGTTGCTTCTAAAACGGCAAACTCGGTGACCTTGAAGGCGACGAGCGGCTATCAGTATAGCAAGGACGGATCCACGTGGCAGAATTCAAATGTGTTCACCGGCCTTTCTCCTGCAACGACCTATACCTTCTATCAGCGGATTGCCGCTACCTCCACCAGTAATCCCAGCCCCGCAAGTGCAGGATTGAAGGTGACCACCGATAAGCTGGATACTGCTGCACCTGCTGCACCCACCCTTTCTTCCAAAACGGCCACCTCGGTAACGCTGGTTGCCATCAGCGGATACGAATATGGGATCAGCGGTGGTTCTTGGCAGAGCAGTCCTACTTTTACGAATCTTTCCCCCGGCACCACCTATTATTTCTTCCAGCGCGTGGCGGCAACCTCCTCCGGCAATGTCAGCGAGGCCAGTCCCTCCTTGGAGGTGACCACCAATAAAACCAATACAGCCGCCCCCGCGGCACCTACCGTGGCCTCAAAGACCGCAAATTCGGTGACCTTGGCAGAAAAGAGCGGCTATCAGTACAGCAAGGACGGTATTGCTTGGCAGAGCAGTCCGACATTTGGAGGTCTTCAGCCTGCAACGACCTATACCTTCTACCAGCGCATTGCCGAAACCCAAACGGCTTATGCCAGCCCCTCCTCTGCTTCGTTGAAGGTTACCACATACAAGGCAAGCGTTTCGGCACCTTCTGCGCCCACCTTGGCATCGAAGACCGATGTTTCGGTGACCTTGACAGCAAAGAACGGCTATCAGTACAGCAAGGACGGCAAAAACTGGCAGAACGGTGCGACCTTTACGGGTCTTTTGCCTGCAACGAGCTATACCTTCTATCAGCGGATCGCTGAAACGGATATCGCCTATGCCAGCCCTTCTTCGCAGGCGCTTACGGTAATCACCAACAAGAGTGCGGTTTCTGCGCCTTCTGCACCCACCCTTTCGGGAATCTCCGGACTCAAGGTGACCTTGAACGGGGTGAAGGGCGGTGAATTCAGCATGGATGGCGGTAAGACGTGGCAGAGCAGTGCGGTGTTTACCGTAGCGGCGTACGGAAAATACACCTTCGTGTGCAGAATTGCGGAGACTGCGACGACTTATGCCAGCCCTGCGTCCAAGACGCTGACGGTGGAGGTCAATCCCAAGACTGTGACCTCAAAGACCTTGCGGATCGATGAGGAGAAAGACATTGTGGCAGGTGTTGCTGTCGGGCAAACTGTGGCAGAGCTTCTTGCGCAGATCGAGGAAAGTGCCTTTGTTACCGTGAAAACGGCAGATGGCAAGGAGGCTTCCTCTTCGCAACTTTTGCATACGGGAATGATCCTTCTGCTTCCGGAAGGAGAACAGTATTTGCTGGCGGTGACGGGCGATACCGACGGTGACGGAGCCATCGGCATCTTTGACCTGACTGCGGTGAAAAGGCAGATCGTTAACGGAACGGGTCTTTCGGATGTGGCATGTATTGCCGCAGACGCAGACGAGAGCGGAACGGTGGATCTGTTTGACTATGTTGCCATAAGAAAGTACATCTTGAGCGGAACGCTGTTTTGAGATTCATTTTTTCAAAAGAACCCTTTCCTAAGAAAGGGTTCTTTTTTTGTGGGTCGGCTATGGCTAAAATACGTTAAAAGCGAATATACGTAGTATGTATATCAAATAGGAAGGAAACCGAAAGATTCTGATGAAGAAGAGCGCCGGACAAGGACATCGATGGAAGGCTGGCAAGAATAATGCGAAAATATCTTCATAAATTATTCATTACGCAATTGACAAATGATTGTTTTTGGAGTATAATGAAACCGTATAAGTTTCCGTTGCCGTTTTTTGTGTGCCGGCGAAGAAGGAACGGGGACAAATTTTAGCTTAAAAAGCAAAGAAAAGGAGAAAACTTATGAAGAAAAGAATTCTTTCCTTCGCACTGGCAGTATTGATGGTGGTTGCCTGCATTCCTGCGGTTGCACTGCCTTCTCTGGCTACCTCCCTTGACCTTTCTGCCGATCTCGTTTGGTATGCAGGCAACGACGGTGAGGTCACTGAGGATGTCAATGATGGAAACAGAGGCTCGTATGAGGATATTTCCTATACGAACTACGGGAACAAGGACGTTGACTATACTTGGACTCTGAGCGAGGATGGCGTGCTGACCGTTAGCGGTAACGGCGCAATGCCCAACCTGCGTGTAGAGGAATGGCCTTGGCACTCTGTAAGAAACAAGGTTACCAAGGTAGTTGTTCTGCCCGGTTTGACCACGATTGGTCAGCGCGCGTTCTGCGATATGCCCAACCTGACCGAGGCGATCATTCCCGAGGGTGTAACCCAGATTTACGGAGACGGCTTCTCCAGTAACGCCAAGCTGGAAAAGGTTACTTTCCCCTCCACTATGACTACTATTCACGGTGGTTCGTTCTACAACACTCATCACCTCAAGTCCATTGTTGTTTCCAACATGACTGCTGATGAGCTTGCGGCAATGACCAACACCACCTACAATGATGACGGTTGGAGCAGCTTCTTGAGAAAATCGGGCGATAGCTGGGTAATCAACCCCGATATCGACGTTGTAACTGCAAACTTTACTCCCATCGTTGTTTCTACCATGTTCGGTGAACCCAATCCCGGATGGCAGAACTGGGACGGACTGGACAACGAGACCATTCTGTTTGTTCGGATTCACGATGCAGAGGGCAATCCTATGCGCGAGATTTCTAAAGATCTGACCTGGCAGCTGACCTTTGCCGCATCCGGCAGCGGAAAGATCGAACTCGGTACCGGTCGTAAGACGATCACCATGAGCCCTGTTCTCCAGGTTTCCGGCTACGAAGAGAGCTACGCGTTCACTCCCTGCCTTGGAGAGGGCGACAACAAGTTTGTTCCCATTAAGGGCGTAACCTACACCCTTACCGTTGAAGTGTTTGACGCAGAAGGCAAGGCTCTTTATAAGAGCGCTCCTGCAGGCGGTTTCACGTGCGGTGTTGACCCTAAGGTTCCTGAGGGAACTTATCCCACCAACCTGTTCCTCAATCCTGAATGCTATATCGAAACAGACCTTGGTTCTCCTATGCCCGTAGATAGCATCAAGGTTCAGAACTACCCTCAGAGTACCTGCTACAAGTGGCTGGTATATGCTACCAACGACAAAACTCTTCCTATCAACCAGTGGGAGATCATCGGCGGCAAGATTACCGATGAAACTTATCCCGGCGGCGCAGAGGAAACCGGATATACTGCAAGAATGGCCTTTGATGAAGAGGGAAATTATGAAAAGTATCAGTACATCCGTATCTATGGTATCTATCACAGCGGAAACATTGGTTTCCACTTCAACGAAGTTGAACTGACTGTTGCAGTTGAAGGTAACAGCCACATCGTAACCTGGGTTGTAGAAGGACAGAGCATCACCTCTTTGGTGGCTGATGGCGAAGTACCCGTTTGCCCCATTACTCCTTCCAAGGCACCCACTATGGATAAGCAGTACACTTTCACCGGTTGGGACAAAGAGCTTGTTCCTGCAACCGAGACTGCCACCTACGTGGCACAGTTTGAAGAAAGTGTCCGTCCTGCAAGAGTGGTTACTCTTGACGGTTGGGGCGCAATGGAAAACTGGAACTGGGGCGGCGTTGAGAAGCAGACTCAGTTGCTTATGGAGGTAAATACCGACGATCCTTGCTTCGATGGCGGTAAGGTTCTGACTGCGAACAACTACAACAACTTCCGCTGGGTTATCACCTTTGACTGGACCGACGGCGAGGGTAATCCCCATACCGAGAAGCATACTATGACTCCTTGGTCTACCATTACCGAAAGCAACAACTTCCGTTTCAGATTGGTTTCCGGTCCCGA
>JAGBIB010000183.1 GCA_017935195.1 Clostridia bacterium | reverse complement strand
GGCTTCTACGGCGACAAATCGCCCGATATCGACCTGAACTTCTCGGGCGAGGTGCAGGGCAGGGTGCATAAGTACACCGAGGAGCTGTTCGGCAAGGAAAACGTCTTCCGCGCGGGCACCCTTGGCACTCTCGCCTCCAAGACCGCCTACGGCTACGTGATGAAGTATCTTGAGGAGAAGGGGATCAAGGCAAACAAAGCCGAGATCAACCGTTTGGTAAACGGATGCGTGGGCGTGAAGCGCACCACGGGTCAGCACCCCGGCGGCATCGTGGTTATTCCCAGAGAATACGACGTTTACGATTTCACCCCCGTTCAGCACCCTGCGGACGACCCCAATTCGGATATCGTCACCACCCACTTCGCTTTCGCATTCCTTCACGATACCATTCTGAAGCTTGACGAGCTGGGACACGATATTCCCACCAAATACAAGTGGCTTGAGCGCTATACGGGTTTGAGTGTCATGGACGTGCCTATGAACGCCCCCGAGGTCTACGAGCTGTTCACCTCGGTGGAGCCGCTGGGACTGAAGAAGGGCGATATCGACACCGATATCGGCACCTACGCCCTGCCGGAATTCGGCACCCGCTTTTCTCAGAAGATGCTGGAGGAGGCACAGCCCAAGTGCTTTGCCGACCTTCTTCAGATCTCGGGTCTTTCCCACGGCACCGACGTGTGGACGGGTAACGCCCAGGATCTCATCAAGGACGGCACCTGCACCATTTCGCAGGTCATCGGGTGTCGGGACAACATCATGATCGACCTGATCCGCTACGGTCTTGACAACGCCGAGTCCTTCAAAATTATGGAAAGCGTGCGTAAGGGCAAGGGGCTCACTCCCGAGTGGGAGGAGCATATGCGGGAGCATAACGTGCCCGATTGGTACATCGCCTCCTGCAAAAAGATCAAGTATATGTTCCCCAAGGCCCATGCGGCGGCATATGTGATGTCGGCAATCCGCCTTGGCTGGTTCAAGATCCATAAGCCTCTTGAATTTTACGCCGCCTTCTTCTCAGTCGCACCCGGTGGATTTGACGGTGAGGTGGTGTCGGGCGGCAAGGAACGGGTACAGGCGCTGATGCGGGAGATCGACGAAAAGATCCGCAACAAGGAGGACAACCAGAAGGACAAAGAAACCATGTCCACCATGCAGCTGGTTCTTGAAAGCATGGCAAGAGGCATCAAATATCTGCCCGTCCACCTTTACAAATCGGACGCTACCAGATTTTTGCCTGAGGAGGGCAAGATCCGTATGCCCTTTAACTGTCTGCCGGGTTTAGGGGACTCTGCGGCGGAAAAGCTGGTGCAGGCAAGGGAGGAGGGCGAGTTCTTCTCAAAGCAGGAGCTTCAGGAGCGCTCCAAGGCCACCAAGGCCATCATGGAGCTGCTGGAGCGTAACCACGCCTTGGACGGTCTTTCCGAAACCAACCAGATCACCCTCTTTTAATATTTTAAAGAAAAAGAACCGTTTTCCCCCGGAAATAAGGGAAAACGGTTTTCTTGTTTGCGGATGCCCTCAGATTTCGGGCAGATAGACCACACCGCTGCGGTCAATGGCAATGCCGGGGGAGAGGTCACGAAGCATCTGAAGGGTGGTCGCACCCTCCTCGGTGTCAAGCCGATCCTCCACTCTGCAGTCCTTCTGACGGCAGGGGATGATCCGCCAAACGGGGGTGTCCCGATCTTCAAAGGTCAGCTCCAAAAGGGCGGTCTCCTGATTGCGGGTGTTGAAGAGGAAGTTGCCCAGGCTATAGAAGATGGGCTTGCCCTTATATTCCTCGATCCCCTGCAGGATGTGGGCGTGGTGTCCCACGATGGCATCTGCTCCCGCATCGATGAATTTATAAGCGGTCTCCCTCTGGATGTCTTCAATGATAGTGGTGTATTCGTAGCCGAAATGGACGTAGACGATGACAAAGTCGGCCTTTTGCTTTGCCTCCTTGATGGTGTCGCAGACGATCCTCGTGTCGTAACAGCCCGCAATACCGGGAGCGTCCTCCTCGGCAACGATGGTATAGTATTGCTTTTCGGCGCGGGAGGTGGCAATGAGTGCGATCTTCATGCCGCTTTTTTCGAAATAGAAGGGCTCGTACGCCTCCGCCGCGTTCTTGCCGCCGCCGAAGGTGGGCAGATCCATCTTGTCGAAGGTATCAAGAGTGTCGGTGAAGGCGGTCTTGCCGAAATCGTAAACGTGGTTGTTGGCAAGTCCGATCAGGTCTGCGCCGATCTCTTTAAACCATCCTGCCGTCTTTGTGGAGGTGCGGAAGGTGAAGTTCTTGCCCACCAGCGCACTTCCTCTGTCGCTGACGGTGGATTCGCAGTTGACCACCAGCAGATCCGCCGCCTTCATTCTGGAAAGCAGGACCTCCGAGAAGCAATCTGCCACCGAGGTAAAGCCCTTGTTCACGTAATTTTGGTGGATCTTGTAGTTCTCCGCAAAGCAGATGTCACCGGTAAATGCCAGGGTGAAGGGCTCAAAGGGATCGGGTGTGGGTGTAGGAGTTGGCGTAGGAGTAGGGGTCGGTGTGGGTGTGGGAGTCGGTGTGGGCTCGGTAGAGGGACTTACGGGCGAGGGACTCTCGTCATCCTTCAAGGAGCCTTGCTCCTCTTTGCTTTGGCTCACTGCGGGATCGCTTGACAGATGCTCCCCATAAAGACTTCTCTGCGGTCGCTCCAGACCCACCGAGGGGTCAAGCCAAGGGTCACTTAGCGCTCCCTGATCGTCGCTGCCCACCACGAGGGGGGAGGAGCAGGAGGAGAGCAAAAGAGCAAGGACGAGGAGCAGGAGGGTGGCTGTGTATCTTTCAAAAAAGGATCTTTTTTTCATAGCGCGTCTTCCCTTTCGGTACTGTTTGAGAATCTAAGGATAGTATACACGAAACAGAGGGAAAAGTCAACAGGAAGAGGGAGAAAGTCGGGGAAAAGCCCCGTTTTTAAAAATAATGAAAAAAATGTGATCAAAAAAAGTCAAGAGTCTTGACAAAATGCGGGTTTCGGTATACAATAAGATTGTACTACAGAAAGGAGTGTATCTGCAATGAAAAGAACACTTTCACTCATGATGACCGCACTGGTCGTATTTTCGGCATTTGCCCTCTGGACTCTGCCCGCATCTGCAGCGGCTGAGATCGTGCAGGAGGATCTGGTTTCCTGGTATGACGGTGACGACTACGAGGGTACCACATGGACTGACAAGAAGGGTGACAACGACATTACCGACTGTGTTGACGGCACCTTCAAGGACGGCGCTTACGTGCTTGACAAGGCACAGCAGGCTCTGCCCAGCGCTCTTTACGATGTGCTTCGCGGTGATGAATTCACCGTAGAGCTGAATCTGGGCGCATTCAACACCTATCCCGACACCGGCTATGCCACCTGGATGTGCAACAACAGCGGCACCACCGCTGAATACGTTTCCTTCTACATTCAGTTGAACAAGGGCAAAATGGACACCTTCAAGGCAAAGACCTCGGGTATTGCCAGTGCCTCCAGACCTGCATTCACCGAAGCCACCGAAACTCTGCAGGATGCCACCCTGTCCATCACCTACAAGGCAGGCGGCAAGACCAACGTATACGTAAACGGTGTGCTGACCGCTTCGGCTGATTCTCCCGCTGAGAACGCAAACAACAAGGCGGGCAGCAACCCCAAGTTCATTCTTGGTAACGCAGGCACCAACAACTGGAGCAACACCGCCTTTGAAGGCATGCGCTTCTACAGCCGTGCGCTGACTGCCGACGAAGTTAAGAACAATGCAGACGTGGACAACGCTCCCGCCGCTCCCGAAGGACCCGCAGTAATCAAGATCGCATCCTGGTTGAACATCGGCTGGGAAAACTGGATCAACTCTCCCAACAACCCCAACGGTGCAGGCAAAGAGCCCGGTGTTACCCAGATGCTGGTAGAGATCACTGATGCCGACGGCGCAGCCATCGACATTGATCCCGCAACCACTACCTGGAAGGTTACCATCTCCGCCAACGGCGAATCCAAGACCATTGAAATGGATCCCGCTACCAGAGACGTTGGCAACAAGCTTTACAGATTTGAGACCTGCATGGGCGAGGGCGAAAATCAGTTCGTTCCCGTGAAGGACACCGACTACACCGTACAGATCACCGTTTACGATGAGGACGGCGCAGAGCTTTTGTATTTGCAGTCATTGCCGATTAACAGCAGAGGCAGAAGTAGAGCGACATTGGGAATTGTTATCAATAAAAAGAAATTTATGCAGACGATTAATCTGCCGGAGAACGAAAAATTTACAACAATTTATATTTTTGATGAAAACCGCTGCATTCTCAGTATGGGCGAAGAAATTGATATTGTGTTTAATAATGCTTTGCTTGAGCAGCTTTCTGATGAGGGAAGCGTTAATTATCAGAAGTAT
>JAGBIB010000182.1 GCA_017935195.1 Clostridia bacterium | reverse complement strand
TTTTGAAAGAAACGATTTATAATAACAGTAACGTTTTAGCAAAAGGAGAATTACCTATGAAAAGAATCCAGACCCTGAACACCAGAGATCTTGCAAAGAGCGTAAAGAACGGCGGTTGCGGCGAATGCCAGACCTCCTGCCAGTCCGCTTGCAAAACCTCCTGCGGCGTAGCAAATCAGGCTTGCGAGAACAAGGACGCAAACAAATAAAACGTCCGTGAAATACCGCTTGTTCACCTGTGGGCAGGCGTTATTTTTTTGAAAACGGAGAGGAATAAACATGATTCATCAGTACAAATTAAACGGATATAATATCGTTTTGGACGTGTTCAGCGGATCGGTGCATCTGGTGGACGAGGTTGCCTACGATTTGATCAAGGCTATTGACTGTGGCGAAGACAAGCAGGCTGCCTGCGCACGTATTGCAAAGGAATACGATCTGCCAATTGAAGAGCTTACCGACTGTCTTTCCGACATCGAAGAGCTGACAGCGGCAAAGAAGCTCTTTACGAACGACCCCTATGCAGGCTATGCTTTTGATTTTAAAAACCGTCACAACAGCATCAAGGCTCTTTGTCTGCATGTTGCGCACACCTGTAACCTCAACTGCGAATACTGCTTTGCAGGTCAGGGAAAGTTTCACGGTAAGAGTGCGCTGATGTCCTTTGAAACGGGCAAGAGGGCTCTTGATTTCTTGATCGAGAATTCGGGAACCCACAAAAACTTAGAAGTGGACTTCTTTGGTGGAGAGCCGCTGATGAACTGGGAAGTTGTCAAGCAGCTCGTTCTTTATGCAAGAAGCGTTGAAAAGGATGCGGGCAAGAATTTCCGTTTCACCCTGACCACCAACGGTGTGGGGATCGATGATGACGTGATCGATTTCTGCAATAAGGAGATGTATAACGTGGTTCTCAGCCTTGACGGCAGAAAAGAGATCCACGACTCCAAACGGGTGGATCTGCAGGGCAGAGGAAGCTACGACCTGATCGTTCCCAAGTTCAAAAAGCTGGTGGAAAGCCGCGGCGGCAAGGGTTACTATATGAGAGGAACCTTCACCCACGCCAACCCCGATTTTACAAAGGATCTATTCCATATGGCTGATCTGGGCTTTACCGAGCTGAGTATGGAGCCGGTGGTCTGCGATCCTTCCATGCCCTACGCTCTCACCGACGAGGATCTGCCCACCTTGTTTGAGCATTACGAGATCCTTGCAAAGGAGATGCTGAAGAGAAAGAAGGAGGGAAGACCCTTCACCTTCTATCACTATATGCTCGACCTTTCCCACGGTCCTTGCATCTACAAGCGTATTTCGGGATGCGGATCGGGTACCGAGTATTTTGCAGTTACTCCCTCGGGAGACCTCTATCCCTGCCATCAGTTCGTTGGTGAGGAAGAATATAGGATGGGCGATATCTGGCAGGGCGTGACAAATACCGAGAAGGCAAATGAATTCAAGCACTGCAACGTTTATGCCAAGAAGGAATGCGATGATTGCTGGGCAAAGCTTTACTGCTCGGGTGGCTGTGCGGCAAACGCATACCATGCCACGGGATCTGTCAACGGTGCCTATGAATACGGTTGCAAGCTCTTCAAGAAGCGCATTGAATGCGCCATTATGATGAAGGCCGCTGAAAGTGCGGAAGAAAACTGAAATATAAAAACCGCTTGATCATTTTGCACAAGTCCGTTAAAAACGGACAATTGAAAAAAGCACCCTCCTATGGTAGAATAAAAACATCTACCATAGGAGGAATTTTTATGCCCAGACAATACCGTCCCATAGAACAATATGCAGAGGAGATACTTCGGTTAAAATCGGAAGGAAAAACGAGAGCAGAAAAAGGAGCAAGGTTGGGATTCAGCAAAGAATATACCGCGCAAAAATCCGCACCTACGAGGAGGCACGCCTCCTCATAGGTGCATATATACACT
>JAGBIB010000181.1 GCA_017935195.1 Clostridia bacterium | reverse complement strand
TGCTTTAGGCTTCCTTCAGACTCCGCCTCACAATGGACGCCCTTGCCCTTAGCTAACAGTTCCTACTGCCAAGTCTGTAGTGGACTTTCACCACCAAGTAATAACGCATGCCGAGCGCACTAAAAAAACTCCGTTTGGCCAAGGCCAAACGGAGTTTTGATTTAAAGGATTCAAATTATTTCTGAGAAGCCTCGTATTTTGCCATAAAGTCCTTACCGAACTGTGCGGCAGCCGCCAGATCGTCGGCATTGGGATGCTTCTTGTTGAAGATGGCAAATGCGCCCTTGCAGTGGAACTCCTCATCCGCAACGGGGATGTGCAGCTCGTCTGCCAACTTCTTTACCGCCTTGTAAGAGGAACCGAAGGCACCGGTGCTGACATTTACCAGAACGCCGATCTTACCTGCATTTCTCTTTAAGAAGTTCTTTACCTGCTCATCAACGCCGCCTGCGTAAACGCCGCTTCCGAGGAATACCACGTCCATCTTTCTGTCAAAGGGCCAGGACAGGTCTCTTGCCTTTACGCCGATGGCATCGCCTACCGCTTCGGTTACCTTTCTGGTGTTGCCGGACTTGGAAAAATAGCATACTGCAATAGTCATTTTTGCCTCCAAAATTTTATGTATTTCGATGCCGCAAGCGGCGATTCGTTCTTATGATATTATACCATAGTAACAACCGCTTGTCAAGGCACAAAGCTCTTTTTTCCGTGATTCTGTTTATCTTTCTCCCCTAAAAACCGAAAAAGCAGACGATAACTGCAAAAAGTTGGGCAGTTTTTACTCTAATGACTGATCCTCTTTTACCATCAAGTAATCACTCAACGGTCACTCGGATCGTGCCCGTATCAGAGGTAAGGGTGCATCTTCCGCCCGAGTTCGTATCTGGGACAACCACCTTTCCCGTGTCTGAGTGAGCCGAAAAGATTTTTTCGGAAAGCAAGCTTCCCTTGATGCTGCCCGTATCTGTTTTCACCGTGATCTCGGCGGCATCGCTTTTTTCAAATCGTACGTTTCCCGTGCTTCTCGTGATGGCGATCGTCTCCCGGGCAACAACGTTTTTCAAGGAAATATTGCCTGTGCTTCCCGTTGAAGTCAAGCTCCTGCAAGTGCTGTCTGAAAGAGCGGTGTCGCCCGTCGAAACGCCCACACTCATCTCCCCCTTGCAGGTCACCGACGAAACGCTCACCCTTCCTGTGGTCACCGAAAGATCAAGTGAACCTGCCGAAGCGTTCTCCATCGTAATCTTTCCGGTGCTCGTCCCGATTTTGATCCGCGCAGAGGCAGAGGCACCCAGTCGCACGTCTCCCGTGCTTAAGGAGATGTCAATGCTTTCAAAGTCAAAATCCTCGGGAAGCGCGATATCCCCCGTGCTTCCCTTGATAAAAATCGTACTATACTCCTTTTTTGGGAGATAAACCGTGATCTTGGGACTTTTGAAGCTGATGCCCCAGTGAAACCGGAAGCGGTCCTCCTTCTCGGTGCTGATCTGCAAAGTGTCCTCCACAACCTCCACCTTGTGGGGATCGTCCTTCTTTTCGTAGCATACCACTCTGCATGTCTCTCCTTCTGCAGGAAGAAAGAACAAGTCCGCCGTGTCGGTGTCCATTGAAATATTGCCAAAAGCTCCCTCAAGCTCGTACTCGATTGTCTGATAGTCCTCATCCGAGAGTCTTAAAAAGTCCCAATTCATCATCGCCATCATACCTGCAAAAAGCCCGCCGCCCAGAAGCAACAGACAAATCGCCACAATGATCGCTCCCTTAAATGCCCCCTTCATGCCCTCTCCTCCTTTTTCAAAAGACTTTTCTTTATGCCAAAAATCATCTTTTTCGTCAGCTTCAGTACCCCCTTGGTGGCACCCAGGCTTGCTAAAAACAGCAGGATGGAAAGCCCTGCACAAAATAGTCCCGCACCAAGCAGGGCAAGCCCAGCCGGAACGTCGCCTCTCACTGCAAGAGCGATCCCCGAACCCACCGCCGCAACGAAGAGTATCGTGATGGAAAGGACCACCGCCCAAAGCGACAGGAGAAGTGCCCACAACACGACGTACAAAGAAAGCGCCACGGCGACTGCCGCCACAAGCAGGGGAAGCCATAAAGGCGCACCCACGATAAGCAAGGCGATCTCCCATCCCGAAAGAGCTCTCTTTTCTCTCATCCGATGCCCCGCAATGGCAGGCAGGGAAATCTCACCAATGATCTGCTCTGCAAGTTCTTCAACCGAGCCAAGCTCCTGCACCGCATCCTCCTCGGAGCATCCGTCCTCTATGCGATCGTCGATCATCTCACCAAAAAAGCGAAGACGCTCCTTTTTCTCCTTTTCGGGTAAGCCCGAAAGCCTCTTTTCAAGAGCACTCAAATACTCTTCTTTTTTCACCCTTCCTCATCCTCCTTACAAACAAATTGATAAATGGTCATCACCTGACGCCATTCTTCCTTGAATTCTTCAATACGCCTTCGACCCGCATCGGTGATCCGATAGTATTTCCGAAGCCTTCCACCGTGCTCTGCGGTGCGCACGGTCAGCATCCTTGCCCCCTCCAGACGCTTTAAAATGGTGTAAAGCGTCGATTCGGAAAGGACAACGCAGGGCTTCAGATCCTTGATGATCTTGTAGCCATACGATTCCTCGCTCTTGATCGCCACCAATACGCATACGTCCAGCAATCCCCGCTTTAACTGTGCATCCATTCAATACTCCTCCTTCCGATATACATCATATCATGAGGTATTGATTTTGTCAATCCCCTTTTGCTTAAAAAATGATCTTTTTTAAACAAAAATCAGCCTCACCAAATCAATGATGAGGCTGCGTATATTTGCTCCGAAAAGACCATTTGGTTGTGTACTTTTTATTTGTATCATTCCAACTCTTTTTCAGGACTCATTTTGGGAATATTTATGCCTACTATTATCCCAAACGGCGATTTTGAACTTGTTTTTTACCCATTGTTTCATTTATCAATTCTTTGTTGCAGAAAACGTTGCTATTTTTTGCAGGATAGCGCCGAGTGGCTTTCACCTTAAGCCAAGACTGACTGCTAATTCATCAAGATACTCTATGTGTCCGTGGTTTGCTCCATATAAGGTCACATAGCCATCTTTTTCTGCGGTGATGTCTTGTCCCATAAAAACAACTCGCTCGCCCTTTTTGAGATACTGCTTGTGTCCGTTTTTTACCAAGTCATTATACTCTTTTACCGCAGATTGATAATACTCCTCAAACAGTTGCTTTGCCTTTTCAATATTGCCGAGATGACCATAAATCATACATTCTTCCAAGGAAATAAGAGGAACCATATCATCTAACAGAGGATACTCTTTTCTATATTCAAGGATCGCGTCTCGGCTGTTCAATATTTCATAAGCAGGCAAAACATATTGATCAAGTTCTTCAATAATGCTTTTTATAATTTTATCTGTTTTCTTATGAAGGTCGTACCAAGTTTCTTGCTTGCCACTAACAATTCCCAATCGTGATCGAATAGTGCATTCATACTCGTGGTAGAATTTTTTCTTTTCTGTCTTAGGTTGAAAAGTCCTTTCGGAGCATTCCGGAATGCGAATTCCCAAATTCACACAAAGTAGTCCGCTCATTCCATGCGATGGCATACCACTTTGAAAATGGATTAGTTGCGAAATATCTTCTGAAACAAAACGGTGAAGCGTGCGTCCGTGTTTTTTGAACCCATACGGTTTAACGTGTTCATATACCGCCGCTTCAATTTCATCGACGGTTTGTGTCGTATTGATTTCTGTTTTCTTTTTCCAAAAGTCAAACACCATACTTGCTCCTTTCTTTACTTCATAACCACTTTCAACCATTCCTTTTCACGCTTTTTTTATTGCGTGTTGCAAAAGTGTTGCAGGAAAATTTTAATCAAAACATAAAATGCCCGAAAGCCCTGTATTTGCAAGGGTTTTCGGGCACTTGTAAGCCATTCGATATTACTCCCACTCGATGGTTCCGGTGGGCTTGGGAGTAAGGTCATAAAGGACACGGTTGATGCCCTCCACCTCGGAGGTGA
>JAGBIB010000180.1 GCA_017935195.1 Clostridia bacterium | reverse complement strand
GGAGAGAGTGCTTTGGAAAGCGCATCTCGATGATCAACGGCGACAAGCCCCTTTTGCGCCCCGAAGAGGACGGCAGGATCACCGTCTTCTCCTCCCCCTGGGCGGGCAAGGAGGGCTGGCAGAGAAAATGTTCCTACCCTTTGGGCGGACTGTGCTTTTTAAAGAGAGGGGAGAAAAATGAAATCCGCCGTCTTGACAAAGGCGCGTGCGCCGAGCGGATCTTAAAGCAGATTCTCTTTCCAAAGGACCCCGAAGCGCTGGCAAAAGCGTTGGCTTTGGCAGATCAGCTCTCGGGTGCCGTGCCTGCCTACGAGCTTGCCTGCACCATTTCTGAGGAGGCGGCTCATCTGAGCTTTGCCGCACTTACGGGGCAGGAAGAATAGCATTGGCGATGGGAGTGGCAAAGGGCAAAGACGGCGAAAAAATCTTTTTAAAAAAGCGAAAAAATTTCAAAATACCCCTTGACAAATCGCCAACTATTTGGTATACTATGTCTCGCGTTGAGGCGCTGGTATGGCTCAGTTGGTAGAGCACATCCTTGGTAAGGATGAGGTCATCAGTTCGAATCTGATTACCAGCTCCAGCACCCGCAGATCAATCGATCTGCGGGTTTTTTATTTTTCCATTATCTTTTGTTTTCCGATTGTTTACAGAATAGAGTTGAAAAGAAGCGCCCGCTGTGATATACTGATCACGCAAGCTCTATTATGCTTCATACTTCAAAAATACTGCGGAGTACCGTTATGAGTTTAAAAAAGATCTCTTTCCTCCTCTTATGCTTGGCACTGACACTCTCCATGATCGTCGGCTGTACTGCCAAAAGCACAACCACTCCTCCAAGCACCACCCCCTCCACCGAAAGTGAAGCTTCGGGAGACGAATCAACCGACACCCCCGAACCCTTCCCCGGATGTGACCATAAGTCCACCCAGAAGATCTCAGACAAGGCTGCGACCTGCACGGTGGACGGCTACAAAAACAAGCAAAAATGCAAGGATTGCGGACAGATCCTGGATGCCTCCGGCACCATCCTTCCCGCAGAGGGACACAAATATAAAAATCGCTCTTGTATTTATTGCGACAAGCCCGAGCCCGATGTTGCCACAGAGGGTGTCTTTGAGGGAACGGACACCTACTGGATCTTGTATACCGACGGAGAGCTGGAGATCGGTGGCACGGGTCCCACTCCCGACCTTGCCGAGCAAGAAGACAGCTATTTTTATAAATACAACAAGGCCGTCACCTCCATCGTGGTCTATCATGGGGTAACACGCATCGGAAACAACCTTTGCCGTGTGCTCAAGGAGGCAGAAACCATCAGCATCTCCTCCTCTGTCACCGAGATCGGAGATCACGCCTTTGACGGCTGGGAGCTGGAAAAGCTTTACCTCTCCACACGGCTGAAATGGCTGGGAGATGAAAACTTTACCTCCAACAAGCTCTTTTTCTTAGAGCTGCCCAATACCCTTGAATACGTGGGTGCAGGATGCTTTGAATCCACCCAGCTGATCTCTATGCGTGTGCCCGATTCCATCAAGACCTTCAAGACGGTAAAGGGTCAGTTTGCCAATTTGGAAAACTTGGCGTATACCGGAACCGAAAGCCAATTCATGACCCTGGAGCTTGGTAAGCACATGAAGGTGGACGGAAAATGTGCGCTGGTCAACCTGCTTTATAACTATACCGCAGAGGCAAACGACCTGCCCTATTGCACCAAGCGAGGCTTGAAGGACGGAGATTTCACCTATATCATCTACACCGACAAGACCGCACGGATCACCAAATACAGCGGCTCTTCGGAAGATCTGATCATTCCCGAAAAGCTGGGCGGATATACCGTCACGGGCATCCACTCCACCTGCTTTGAGGAAAACAAAAGACTGGTAAAGATCACCTTGCCCAAAACCATGAAAACCATTGGCAGAGAGGCTTTTTTGAACAGCACCCTTTCGGAATTGGTGATCCTGTCAAGTGAGCTTCGCGTGGCAGACGATGCCTTTAAGGGATGTGTTTCTCTCACCAAAATGACCTTTGACGGCTTCTTTACCGATGTGGGACACAGCGCATTTTCGGCAACTCATCTCTCAAACTTCAAGCTTTCTCCCAAAATGGATGCCGTTCGTGCCTCCGCCTTTGCTCAGACAGAAATCAAGCTGACCGACTTCACTCAGTTTGAGTATATCGGCGACAGCGCCTTTGCCTATACCTCCATCGATCAGGAGATAGACCTGACGGGGGTAAAAGAGATCGGAATGGGTGCATTTTACAGAGCCGGCATCAAAGGAGCCACGGTAACGGGGGTGGAAAAGATCTGCGCCTACGCCTTCAACCTGAACAGTAGCCTGAACAAAGACAACGTGAAGGACTTGGACGGTGTAAAAACAGTGGATCCCACAGCATTCGACTTTACCTATCCTGAAATTTGACTTTACCCTGTCCTCAAAAGCTTTTAATTGCAAAGCGATCTTGAACGGTGGCTTGGAGCATCGCATCCAAGTCACCGTTTTTATCCGAAAAGCAAAAAAGCAAGCAAAATCGAAGAAGAAAACAGGAAAAGCCATTCAAGAAAGGATACATCTTCCAAAATCATGCAAAAAGCGGCACGTTTTTTTTGCATAATTTTTTAGAAAAAATCGAAAAAAGGTGTTGACAAAAGAGAGATTGTGTGATAGAATACACAAGCGCCCGAGAAAGCCATGCGCAAAGACCAATTTGCAGGCATGGAGGGAGCAGAATATGGCGGAATAGCTCAGCTGGCTAGAGCAATCGGTTCATACCCG
>JAGBIB010000179.1 GCA_017935195.1 Clostridia bacterium | reverse complement strand
CCTCCAAAAATTTTTGGAGATCCAAGAACCTTTTTATAAAAAGGTTCTTGGCGGATTCCTAAGGCAGCGCCTTAGGTATAATTTATAATTAAACAAGCATTGCGACAGAAATTGAGAGGTGAAGAGCCTCATTGCCGACGCGGCAGGCGGGTAGGCGTCGGAGAATGGAAAGACCCGTAAAAACAAATGATCTTTTAAAAAAAGAATGAAAAAGATCGAACATTCAGAAAGGTATTTTCGATAATGAAGAAAAGAAGCTATCGAAAGCTTTTTGCCGTTCTTTGTTGCATGGTGGTGCTGATGGGCACGCTTTGCTCCTGTATGGGAGGAAGCATTGCCAAGGCAGACTATGCCAATCTTGAAAATCTGACCTTGGACAAGGATCATAACCCTCTGTATTATGAAAAGTACGTGGAGAGCCTTGAAGGAAAGGAAGATAAGGACGGCAAGCTGAAGGAAGAATTCTTAAAGCAGTACCTCAAGGAGGAGACCAAGGACGGCAAGGGCACGGGCAAGTTTTTCTATGCCCCTGAAGACCTTGACGGCGACGGCAGGATCGACCTGCTGGTAGAGGACGGCCACCATGCGGGAAGCGAGGTAAAGGAAGAGAAAAAGAGCTTCACTTACTACCTGATGGCTCCCGTCGGTAAGCTTTTGGCGGTCATCAACGACTTCCTCGGAAGCTATATCCTCTCGCTCTTTATCTTTGCGGTGCTGGTGAAGATCTTGCTCTTCTGGTTCTCCTATAAGCAGCAGAAGAGTATGGTCAAGCAGGCCTATTTCAAGCCCAAGGAAAGAGCCATCAGAAACAAGTACAAGGGCAGAACCGACCAGGCAACCGTCCAGAAGATGAATCAGGAGATCATGGAGGCCCAGCAGAAGGAGGGCGTGAGTATGTTCGGTGGATGCCTGCCGCTGCTCATCCAGATGCCCATCATCATGCTGCTTTATGAGGTGATCAGAAACCCCCTGCACTATGTGGCAGAGTACAGCATCACCACCATAAACGCCTTAAAGAACGTCCTTTACTACAACGGTGTGATCACCAACCCCGCCATCACCGAGCTTGATATGGTGGCTGTGCTTCGTGATAACGCCAAGGAAATGGATTTTTCAGGAATCCTTGACATGGCAGACCATATGAAGGAGGGAGTCATCTCCGACCTGCCCAACTTCTATATGTTCGGCAACTACGTGGATCTGTCTGTTACCCCCTCGATCACCTTCGAGTGGCCCAAGGTCTTATATCTGCTTATCCCCATCGTGACCTTCCTTGCACTCTTCTTCTCCATGAAGATCAACCGCAAGCTGACCGGTGCGGCAACCGCCCCCGCAGGCGGCGATGAAAACACCCCCGATATGTCTATGGCAAACGGCATGATGGACCTGATGATGCCCGCAATGAGTACGGTCATCACCTTCATGGTGCCCTCTGTGCTGGGTGTGTACTGGATCTTCAACAACCTGTTGGGTACCGTTCAGCAGTTTATTCTCAAGAAAATGCTTCCCTTCCCCGTCTTCACCGAGGAGGACTATAAGCAGGCAGAAAGAGAATACAACAAGGGCAAGGACGTGAAGAAAAAGAAGAAGACCGAGGAAGAGGGCGAAAAGGCCGTCGATCCCAACCGCCCCAAGGTGAAGAGCCTTCACCACATCGACGATGACGACGAGGACTACCCCGTTTTGCCCCCCCTGAAGGAAGGCCCCATTCAGAGTGCCGAGGAGGACAAGAAGAAAAAGGGGAAGGTTGACAAGGCTTCCATGAAAAAGGAAGACAAAAAAGACAAGAAATAAGCCGTTTTAATCATTTTAATTGGAGGAACTGTTTTGAAACAGGAATTGATCGTAACGGGTGCCACCATTGAAGAGGCTTTGAAAAACGGAGCCGAGCAGTTTGGTGTAATGCCCGAAGAGCTGCAGTATGAAGTGCTGGTAGAACCCAAAAAGGGTATTCTCGGTATAGGCAAGGTTTTGGCAAAGCTGAAGGTGGTCTACACCGCAGATCCTGCCGATCTGGCTCTTGATTTTATCAGAACGCTTCTTGAAAATATGAACGCCGAAGCAACCGTCAGCCTTGAAAAGAAGGAGGGCAACGAGCGCCTTGTACGCATCAGCGGCAAGGATGCGGGAACCCTGATCGGCTACCACGGAGAGACGCTGGACGCTTTGCAGTATCTTGCAAATCTGGCGGCAAACAAGAAGAGCGATGAGACCGACGAGAGAAACTATACCAGAATCCTTGTGGACATCGAAAACTACAGAGAAAAGAGAGCCGAAACGCTGAAGGCTCTGGCAAGAAGAATGGCAGGCAGAGTGCTGAAATACAAGAGAAACGTGACTCTTGAGCCCATGTCTGCATATGAAAGACGCATCATCCACTCTGAAATTCAGGGCATCGAGGGCGTTACCACCTACTCTGTGGGTGCTGAGGGCAACAGAAAGGTTGTCATTCAGCTGGAAGACTAATAAAAAACCGTTTCCAAAATCGTGAGATTTGAGGAAACGGTTTTTTTTAGGGAAAGACTCTTTGTCAGAGCGCTGAAGGGGCATTCGTCGGGGCGCTGCCCCAACCCCCCAAAAAGCGCTCCCTCAGGTTCCAAGAAAGCGGGCGGCGTATATTTTCGCGTCGGTATTGCGGGTGAAAACCACATGGAAGGGGTGAGGCTCGGTGATGCCCTCCACGGTGAAGGTGGCGATGGAAGGATCGTTGGCAACTACCGAGCGGTAAAGAAAGCTGATGCCGATGCCCTCCGCCACCAGCGCCTTGATGGACACGAAGCTGCTGATGGACACCTGCCTTGAAAAGTCACGCAGATCGTAGCCCTGCGCCATTAACCGCTCTTCAAAGATGCGACGGGTGCCCGAGCCCTCTTCTCTGACGATGATGGTCTGCTCTAAAAGCTCTTCCACCGACAGACTTTTCCCCTCAAGACCGCTTCCCTTTTCGCAGATGCCAACGAAGGGCTCCATTCGCAGTAGGTAGGAATCGTATTTGCTCTTGCTGAAGCTGCCCTCGATCACCGCAAAATCCAAAAGATTGTCATCAAGCATCTGCAAAAGGTGCTTGGTGTTGTCTACCACCAGCGAAAGCTCCCTGTCGGGGGCACGCAGATAGTCCTTGATGGCATCGATGAGCACGTAGTCACCGATGGTCTTGGTGGCACCCACCCGCAATTTCATCCTCTCCTTTTTGGCAAGCGCCAGCGAAAGCTCCTCAAACTGATAGCGCAAGGAGATGGCGTATCGCTCCAAAAGCAGGCATTTTTCGGTCTTATGCAGGCTGTGACCGTCGTAAATAAAGAGCTTGGTGCCGAAAATCTACTCCAAGGATTGGATCTGCTTGGTCACGGCAGGCTGGGAAAGGTGCAAACGCTCTGCCGCCAGCCGATAGTTCATGGTCTGACAAAGGGTGAGAAAGGTGTGTAGCTTTTGATCCATTGCCTCCTCCGATAATAAAAAGGAATTGGGTTATTCCATATAATAACTTTATTTTATCACAAAGGTGTGCTAAAATAAAGGGGCAAACGAAAAAAAAGGAGAAAATTTATGAACACGAAGACGAAAGAACGTGGTGCCTTTCTTTTGGGCGTTGCCATTTGCTTTGCCCTTGCCGCCGTCTCAGTCCTTCTTGAGGAGTTGATCCCCGGGGGACTTTTGGGGGCATCCATCATTGCCCTCTTTGCGGGCACGATCATCAACAGCTTTTTTCATCCTGCCTGGATGAAGCCTGCCTTAAAATTCACCTCCAAGAAGATCTTAAAGCTTGCCATCATTCTGCTGGGCGCATCGCTGTCGCTCAACACCATCATGGAGGTGGGCAAAATGACCTTTTTCGTGATGATCTTCACCTTTGCCGTCTGCTTTGGCGGCGGATATTTCATCAGAAAGGCCTTCGGACTCAATTGGAAGCTGAGCAATCTGATCTCGGCGGGCACGGGCATCTGCGGAGGCTCCGCCGTTGCGGCAATCGCCCCCGTGATCGATGCCGACGACAAGGACATCGCCTTTGCCATGTCCTCCACCTTCCTTTTTGATATGGTGATGATCGCCCTCTATCCCCTGATGGGCAAGGCCCTCGGGATGTCCGACATTGCCTACGGCATCTGGGCGGGCACGTCGGTCAACGATACCGCCAGCGTGGTGGCATCGGGCTACGCCTTTTCCGAGATCGCAGGCGACTTTGCCACCATGGTCAAGCTGACCCGCACCATCGCCATCATCCCCACCGTCCTTGTTTTTGCCTACATCGGCACCCGCATGAAGCAAAAGGAGCTGAAGGCTGAGGAACAAAAGGGGGGCAAAAAGGTGAGCCTTTTCAAGATCATCCCCTGGTTTATCGGTGGATTTCTCCTTCTTGCCATCGTCAACAGTGCGGGCCTGATCCCCCTTGCCGTGGGCGGTGTTTTGAAGGGTGCCAGCAAATATCTGATGGTCTGCGCCCTTGCCGCCATCGGTCTTGGTACCAGCATCACCGACTTTAAAAAGGCAGGCTTAAAGCCCATGCTTTACGGCATCACCATCGACACCTTGGTCACTCTCGCCGCCCTTGCCGTCATCTTCTTTATGGGATTGATGTAAGAGCGGAGCCGTACCTGCCCAAGGCAGAGCCTTAGATAAAGCCTTCAAGCTCACACACCGGTCAGGTCAAAATCGGGCAGATAGGAGTCGCTTGCCGAGGAGCGATCCTGAAAATAGCCCGAAAAGCCCAGCGATTCTGCCACGTCCATCACCGATTTATATTCAAAGGTGGTCACTCTTCGGGACAGATGCCCTGTCATGCCTGCGGGAGGGGTATACTGGCTCATCAGCGAAAGGACGATGTGGTCCGGTGCAAAGCGTCGGCTCAGCTCCTGCAGGAGGGCGATGCTCTCCTTTCGTGCGCCCGGCAGTACCAGATGGCGGACGATCACACCGCTTTGCATCATACCACGCCCGTCATAGACGGGCTTTCCTTTTTGTCGCACCATTTCGGTGATGGCATTGAGGCAGACTCTGGGATAATCGGGGGCAGATGCGTAATTTTTGGCGGTCTCGGAGGAGAAAAACTTGAAATCGGCAATATAGATGTGGGCAAGCCCTTCAAAATAAGAGAGCTGCTCAGGCGAAAGATAGGAGCTTGTGTTGACTGCGATGGGCATCCCGAGGGAGTCCTTCAAGGGCAAAAGGGCGGAGCGGATCTCCTGAGCGTAGTGGTCGGGCGTGACCAGATTTAAATTGTTTGCTCCCTGCTCCTTCAGGGAAAGAGCGATGCGGACAAGATCCTCCCCGGTGATCTCCTTGCCGATGTCCCCGCGGCTGATCTCTCTGTTTTGACAAAAGACACAGCCAAGGCTACATCCCGAAAAAAAGACGGTACCCGACCCTTCCTTCCCCGAAATGCAGGGCTCTTCATAAAAGTGCAGGGCGGCTCTGGCCACCTTCATGCGCTCGCCGCTTTTGCAAAAGCCCACCCTTTTTGTTCTGTCCGCACCGCACCTTCGGGGGCAAAGGGTGCAGTGCTCGGGATGATAGGTCATAGACTCTCCTTTTGTTCAGCGTGTTTGGTTCTCGATCTTGGGGCTGTCATAAAAATAGCAAACATATTTTCCCGCCATGCGGTAGCTGTGGTAGGCAAGGCCCTCGGTGCAGTGGGCGGAAAGCTGACGGGCATAGAGATCAAAATAGTGGTCTGCCATCTCCCGATCGCCCTTTTCAAAAAGCACCAGCACCCTGCCTCCATTTGCCTTGAATCGCTCTTCAAGAAGGGCGGGCGCTTGGGGGTCGTCAATAGAGGAAAAGACCAGATCAAAGGGCTCAAGAGGGTGGGCGGCGGGCAAAAGCTCTAAAAAGGCAGGGGTGTATTCCTGCAGCTCGTCTCCGTAGCCGAAGCACTTTAAGCGAGGGTTGTTTTTCTTCACCTCGTCTGAAACGGTGGCATCCACATTGGTAAAGCGGCCGTCGATCTGCAGACAGTTCCAGGTGTGCCCCACTTTATCCGATTCTTTTGGAAAGTATGCCTTTTCAAAGCAGGGGATGTCTGCCATGTTGCAAAGCAGAGAAAAGGCACCCGCAAAGCCGTCGCAAAGGGTCTCACCCTTCAAAAGAGCGTCGTAAAGATAGCAGGGCTCGCCTTCTTTTTCGGTGGTATACACCGTGTGCTCTCCCAGATAGCGGTAGAAAAATGCGGCCTTTTCAAGGTCATTTTCCATGTGGGAGGTGAGAGAAAGAATGTCCTCTGCCTTTTTGATGGCCTGCTCCTTCTTCTCCTTTTGCTCACTTGAAAATTCCTTCACCGTGTAGGCCGTGGCGGTGGTCGTGCCGCCACCCGGCAGGGAGAGAGAAAGATTTGTGCTTTGCAGGCTGATGTTCTGGGCGATGAGCGGAGTGTCTAAGCTTACCGCCTGAAAGATCTCGGTGAAGGTGAGGGCGCACTCCGAAAAGATCCGATCGTCCAAAAGGATCGTTTGCAGATCCTGATCGTAGGCATAGAGAATGGCCGAATACACCCTCCTTTCCTCGGGCGACAGACCTTCAGAATAAATGGGATATCCAAAATGGGAAGACGGGCTTTGGTAATCTTCAAATTCGGCAATGCTTCTGTAGTCCAAATCGGTCAAAAGAGGCTGTTTTCCAAAGGCCACATAAAGCACCCGCTCCCCTGAAGAGGAAGGGAGCTTTATGGAGGGTGCCGAAAGGGACTGGGGTGGGATGTCTGCGGAAGGATCCTGCAAAAGAGAGGTGCATCCGCATAGCCCGACGAAAAACAGAAGACAGAATGACAAAATCAGAAGATATTTTCCTTTCATGAAACGCACCTCCGCTTGTGTGTTCTTTTCTTTACTATACCGCAAAATGAGGAGAATGTCAAGAATGGGACGAAAAAAGGGGCACCCTCGGTCAAGGTGGGCATATACTGTAGTGTAAAGCAACACTATGGGGGGAATCACATGGATCAAAGGGATGAATGCTTGAAGGAACGCACCGTTGCCATCGTCGGAGGAGATCTGCGCACGCTATATGCGGCAAGGCTACTGGCCCTTGAGGGATGCTCCTGCAGGCTCTACGGACTGGGAGAGAGCCGAAATCCCTGCGATGGAGGCTTTGAAAAGGGGCGGTGCAAAGCGCCTTATCTGATGAAAGAGGTGCTGTCGGATGCCGATCTGCTTCTTTTGCCCGTCCCCCTTTCAAGGGACGGCAAGACGGTCAATGCCCCCCTTTCCTCCATGAACCTCCCCCTTTCGATACTGAACCAAGGGGTGCTGTCCGCATTGCCTGTTTTCGGAGGCGGCTTGGAGCTGCTGCCCAAGGGGGAGGGCGGAGAGCGGATCGACCTGTTAAGGGATCCTCTTTTTGCAAAAGAAAACGCCCTGCCCACCGCCGAGGCTGCCTTGGGTCTTGCCCTTTTGGAGCATCCCGGGGTGCTTTTTGAAAGCAACTGCGCCATTTTGGGCTATGGCAACATCGCCTCTGCCCTGCTCCCCCTTTTAAGAGCAGCGGGGGCAAGATGCACCGTCTTTGCCCGCAGGGAGGAAGCACGCCTGAAGGCGCGGGCGGCGGGGGCGCAGGCCCTTTGTATGAAGGAGCTTTGCCACAGGCTTTCTTCCTTTGACATCCTGTTTAACACCGTCCCCGCAGAGCTGATCGACGAAGAGCACGCCCCTCTTTTAAAAAGAGACGCCCTTTATATCGAGCTGGCATCCGCCCCCTTCGGTATGTGCGAAAAAAGCCGCAGTCTTTTAAAGGCACGTCACCTCTTTGCGCCCGCCCTGCCCGGCAGATACGCTCCCCTTTACGGCGGTCGGCTGATTGCCCAAAGGGTGTCGGACTATCTGAAGACCCACCCTTCCCTTCACGGTTGAAGCGTTGCTTTATACTTTAAAAGAAAGGAACCTTTGCAATGCTGATCTGTTATGGATTTTGTTCCTCCTTTTGCACGGTGGAGCGCTCCTTTCGGGCCATGGAGGAGCTGAAGCGCAGGGGGCATGACATCCTTCCCGTTTGTTCCTATCATTTTGAAAGCACCGACACCCGTTTTGGCAGTGCAAAAAAGCAGATTGAGCGGATCGAGGCCCTTTGCGGCCGTCCCATGATCCGCACCATCAGCGAGGCAGAGCCGGTGGGGCCGATCCATCGCCCCGATCTGATGATCTTGGCTCCCTGCACGGGCAACACGCTGGCAAAGCTGAGGCTGGGGATCTCCGATACCCCCGTCACCCTTGCCGCCAAGGCCCATATGAGGGGAGGCAGGCCGCTGTTGATCGCCTTTGCCTCCAACGACGGTCTGTCGGGCAATTTTGAGAATCTTGCCCATCTTTACGGCAGAAAAAACATTTATTTCGTCCCGCTTTGTCAGGATGACCCGATCAACAAGCCCCATTCGCTGGTTTGCGCCTTTGAGCAGATCCCCGATGCCGCCCTTGCCGCTCTGGAGGGGCGACAGCTGCTTCCCCTCTTTCGCTGAAGAAAGGAGGAAAAAACGGCTTCTTGTGTCAGGCAAAACCGATCCTCCCGTCCTGCCAAGAGCCTTTCTCATAGACCAAAAAAGGTGTCCCAACCGCTTCGGTTGGGACACCTTTTTTGTTTTGACAATGGTTCAGCTCGTGTCTTAAGAGTGCGAAAAGGCTTATTCAGCTCTCATAGCAGCAAAGCATGCGCTGCAGTATACGGGTCTGTCGTTGGTGGGCTCGAAGGGAACCTTGGCCTCGCCGCCGCAGTTTGCGCATTCACAAACGAACAGCTCCTTCTTGGGCTGACCGCCGTTCTTCTTTGCCTGACGGCAAGCTCTGCACATCTTGGGCTGATTCTGGAAGCCCTTTTCTGCGTAGAATTCCTGCTCACCTGCGGTGAATACAAACTCGTTTTTGCATTCCTTACAAGTTAAAGTGATGTCCTGATACATGATTTTTCCTCGCTTTGCGAATTTTTTTACCCCGGGCGGACTGTCACCGCCACCTTTGAAACAAATGAAATGACTTTGATTTGGTACAACGCTCTCTTTAAGCTACACGGGCATATCTTTGACAAAAGGCAAATCTCCCCCCACGGTTTTTTCCAAGCTTCTTCCCCTGGTTTTGGAAAAAAGAAGGATTTTTCAAAGAGATATTCGCTTTTCGTCTTTATTTTCACGGCATTCTGCCGAAAAAATCCTTGGGCATCTGCCCTTTACTCCTCATTGACCCGCTTTTTGATCTTCTTTTTGGCGCGTGCCAAAGCATTGTCCACCGCCTTGATATCGCAGTTCAACCGTTTTCCGATCTCCTTGTAGCGCAGTCCCGAAAGATACAGGTCAAAGACCTCTCTTTCAAGTCCGCTGAGATCGTTTTGTGCCAAAAAAAGCAGCCGCTCCAGTTGGGTGTCGGTGGGAAGACCCGAAACGGTCCGACTCTTTTTCTCTTCTATCTTCTTTTTGCGCGGCCTGCCCACCCTGCGCACCTCGCCCTCAGCGCTCTCTCTTTGCGCTTCCTGCTTGCGCTTCTTGTGGCGGACTGCCGAAATGAGCCGATTGTTGATGCAGATCTTGGCATATAGCCCGAAGGTGACCCCGTTTACCTGCTCATCGTAGCTTTGCGCCGCCTTGAAAAGGGCAAGCATGGCCTCCTGATGTAAATCCTCCCACTCGCCCTCGTCGAAAAGCGGAGGCTTGCAGAATTTTTTCACTGTGCTCTGCAGCAGAGGACGGTATTGCTCGCAAAGATGCAAAAAAGCCTGATCGTCTCCCTTTTTGATCGCACGGATCAGTGCAATTTCATCCTTTTGTTCGGTCAATGGGTGCTCCTTTGGGGTATTTTCCCTCTTTTTTGCCAAAAAATCAGCAAGATTGTGCTGAAATAAACCATATGAGTATCATGCTCATTATAGCACAATTTTTTGATTTGTCAATAGTTTTTTAACAATTTCTTAGAATTTTATGAAAAAATGTTTGTATATTTTTAAACTTCTTTTTTTGCATTTTGCCTGCCAAAAGTGCAGTTTTCCCTCTGTTTTGACCAAAAAAAGCCCTGCCGCACCTTTCGGTGCGACAGGGCGCTTGCACAGTTTGAAATCCGCCCTCGGGCGATGTCTCTTTTGAGTCAGCAGCAGGAATTCATGCCGCAGGTGTTTTTGCCGCAGGAGCAGACTCCGTTGTTGCCAAGGAAGCAGAGTAAGGTCAGCGCAATGATGATCACCCAAACGATCTCGTTATCAAACAAATTGCAAAGACAGCTCATTTTTCGTCCTCCTTCAAGGAAAATAGAGGGGCGGGGGCGCCGCCCCTCTTCTCTACCATTGTATGCCGAGGGGGGAAAAGGGGTGTCTTTCTTTTTGGGTCTTTTTTGTTTGTGGTGCTTCAAGGTTGAAGGCGGATGCGCGCTCCCTTACCTCAGTAAAGCTCCTCTTTTTTCATGAGGGTCATGACGGCTGCAGACTGATTTTCGGAGGCATCGTGGATCACGCCCTGCTGACCGTAGCGTGCGGTGGAGAAGAAATACTGGCCGGTATGCTCGTGTGCCTTGATCTTCAGCAGCTCGGTGACGGTGACGAAGCGGTATCCCTCTGCCTTCAGCTGCGCTCTTGCGATCTCAAAAGCCCTGATAGAGGTGGGATGGATGTCGTGCATCAGCACGATGTCGCCCGAGCGCACGTTTTTTAAGATGCGTGCCGCTGTTTTTTGTGCCGCCTCCTCTAAGGTCGCCGTGCCCTTATAGAAGTCGCCCGCATCGATCCAGTCCTCCGAATCCACGCTCCACATGATGATGGAGTAGCCGTAGTTGCGGGTCTTGTTGAAGTTTCCTCCGGGGGGACGAAGCAGGAAGGTGGTGTCGCCGGTGATCTCGGTATACATCTTGGCGATCCTGCCGATCTCCTCGCTGATGAGCGCCTCGTCGGCATCCTTGCCCCCTGCAAAGAGGTTTTTGTGGCTGTAGGTATGTAGGCCAAACTGGTGCCCCATGTCGTAGGCGCGCTTGATCACCGGGCGGTAGTTGCCCGCATCCACATAGTAGCCGTTGATGAAGAAGGTGACCTTGTCCTCGCTCCCCTCCAAAATATTTAAAAGGTTGGTGGTGTTTTTGTCAGGCCCGTCGTCAAAGGTGAAGGCCACCACCTTGTCGGTGGGATGAAAGGGGGTATAGGGCAGAGTGGTGGGCTCTATGGGATCGTCGTCCGAGGGGGGAGGCGTTGGAGAAGGCTCCTTTGAGGGAGTGGGGGTAGGGGTAGGTGTGGGCTCTCCCGAAGGGGTGGGCACCACCGTAGGATCTCCGGAAGGGGTGGGGGAAAGTGTGGGGCTATCCGAGGGACTGCCGCCCGAAGGGGTGGTTGCCTCTTGCCCGCCCTGACTTTCGGAAGGCATGGGGGTTAAGATTGGCTCTTTTGAGGGATCTTCGGGGCTACTTTGCCCGCTTTCGCCAAAGGACGAGCCGTTTTGCTCGCCGTCGGTGCTTTCCACGGTCAGCTTGTCCGCACAGGAGACTGCCAGCATACAGACGGCCATAAGAAGGGCAAGAAATGCGCTGATTCTTTTAAGGGTGGTGCTCATATAGGTTCTCCGTTTGATCCGCAGGGATCGGTTGAAATTTCGGTGGAAGATGTCTTTAAAAATATAGTCGTTTTTTCTTTGAAAAAGTCACCGAAAAGGGCAGAAATTCACAAAATGTTTACAAATGCGGTCTCAGCTCTGCCCTTCTCCATTGTGTTCATTTGTGGTCTTTTTCTTCTTGGGGTTGGCGGGAAACCAGCCCTTTTTCACCCTCTGCTCCTGCTCGAACAGCTCCTTGATGCTCCAGAAGGAGGAGAAGGCGAAGACGGCAACGATGGCGGAAAGGAGGGTGCTTTCAATGAAAAAGGAGAGGACCGTGAGTCCGATGCCCACCAGAAGAAAGACGGGCCAAGCCTTTTTGCCGATGTGGTACTCCGTTTTGATGACGATGGGGTGAAATAGTCCGATGATGAGAAACGAAGCAAGTCCAATGATCGCTCCTTGAAAATGCATAAACAGTTCCTTTCTTATGTAAAAATCGGGTCAGTTTGTCCTTTTGTAGGTGGCAAAGCGGTAGGTCATTCCGTCAACGGTGTCGGTTTCCTTCGTGCTTTTCATCTGCTGACCCAGCTGCACGCACTGCCAGTGGGGGTCGGCATCCAGATTGGGGAAATAGGTGTCCTTTTTGAAGCTCGCTTCAAAAAGAGTGACGTAGGCAGTGTCGCAGTACGGCAGCATCTGCTCATAGATCGATGCCCCACCGATGACCACCAGCTCCTGCTCGGGATGCTCCTTTTGGTAGTCGAGGACCTCCTTCACCGAGCGCAGCACCGTTGCTCCCTCGGGCGCAAAGTCGGGATTACGGGAAAGGATCAGATTCTTTCTGTTTTTTAAGGGTCTTCCCCCGGGAAAGGTCTTTAAGGTGGTGGATCCCAGCACCACCGTCTTGCCCACGGTCAGCTCACGAAAGTGGGCGAGGTCGGCCTTTACCGCCGCCAAAAGCCCTCCCTTGTAGCCGATGCCCCATTCTTTGTCTACTGCTACGACAAGCTTCATATTGTTCTCCTTTTTTTATATGGGTTTTTATTATATGGGGCTCTGCCCCAAACCCCGCCAAAAACCTTTTTATAAAAAGGTTTTTGGATTTCCAAAAATTTTGGGTGGAATTGTTTTTTTGTGTAGCCGATTTGATCGGTTTAAACGGTTTTTTTGAAAACGTTTTTCCTGCGAAAAAAGTTTTACTCAATTTTTTTCAAAAAATTGCGGGGTGTCGGGGCAGCGCCCTGACGAAGAAAACGCTTCGCATCTTCTTCACGGTTGCTTTTCAAGTGTCGCCCTTTGCGCGGGCGTTTCTTTTTGGTTCTTTTTCTTTGCGCCTATAGTCGCCAAAGAAAAAGAACAAGCAAACGTTACGCAGTTGCTTCACTGTGGGACTCCGACCCAAGCCCTGATTAAGGAACTTTTCGTGAAAAGTTCCTTAATGATCCTCAAAAGCTTTGAACGGTTTTGGTTTATTCTGTTCCTTTTGCCTTGACAAAAAGTATGTTCCTTCGTTTCAAAGTTTTTGGGATTCTTAAACCCTTTTTTTAAAAAGGGTTTAAGTGGGGTGTCGGGGCAACGCCCCCACGAAGAAAACGTTTCTTTGTTTCTTCT
>JAGBIB010000017.1 GCA_017935195.1 Clostridia bacterium | reverse complement strand
ACCAGCTGGTTGCCACGGTAGTGGAGGAGGATGTGGCCTTCGGCCCCGAAAATTTGGGTTTCCCACCGCAGGAGATCAGAAAAAGAGTGGACGATGCCATGGCGTTGATGGGCATCTCCGAATATGCCCGCCACGCCCCTTCAAAGCTTTCGGGCGGACAGAAGCAACGGGTTGCCATTGCCGGACTGATGGCTATGGAGCCCCGGTGCATGATCCTTGACGAGGCCACCGCCATGCTCGATCCGATGGGGCGCAAAGAGGTGATGGATACCGTTTTGAAGCTGAACAGAGAAAAGGGCATCACCGTTTTACACATCACCCATCATATGGACGAGGCGGCGCTTGCCGACAGAGTGGTGGTGATCGACGACGGCAGAGTGCTGCTTGACGGCACACCGGGGGATGTCTTTTCAAGGGTGGGACTGATGCAGTCGGTGGGACTTGAGGTTCTGCCCTCCACCGAGCTGCTTTTTGAGCTGAAGCAGTGCGGCTTGGCGCTGCCTGACCATATCACCGACGCAGAGGAGTGTGCGCAGGTGATCTTCGAGTATTATCAGAGCCTGAAGAAGGCGTGAAAAGGATAGAACATGAGCGAATATGCAATCAGCTTTCAAGGGGTAAGCTACCGCTATGGAAAGGGTACGCCCTTTTTAAAGACCGCCCTTGAAAAGGTGGATCTGAATATCAAAAAGGGGATCATCACCGGGATCGTGGGACACACGGGCAGTGGAAAATCCACCCTTTTGCAGATGATGAACGGTCTGCTTGAGCCCGAAGAGGGACAGGTGTTGCTCTTTGGTGAGCGGATCGGATCAAAAAAGATGACCAAGAGGAAGGCGGCCTTTACCGCAGGGCTGGTCTTCCAGTATCCCGAATATCAGCTTTTTGAGGAAACGGTCCACAAGGATATTGCCTACGGCCCGAAAAATATGGGGCTGAGTCAGGAGGAGATCGACGAGCGTGTGGGCGAAGCGATGCGCTTTGTGGGTCTTTCCGAAAATCTGCTTGAGGTGTCGCCCTTCGACCTTTCGGGCGGACAGAAGAGAAGGGTGGCCATTGCGGGCATTCTTGCCATGCGCCCTCAGATCTTGGTGCTGGACGAGCCTGCCGCAGGACTTGACCCCAAGGGCAGAGCCGAGATTTTCGGCAACATTTATAACTACCAGAAGCGCACCGAAAGCACGGTGATCATTGTCAGCCACAGCATGGACGACATGGCCAAATACACCAAGGAGCTGGTGGTGATGCATGAGGGTCGCCTTTTGATGCACGATCAGACAAGAACTGTTTTTTTGGAAGAGGATTTGTTGCGGAGCATCGGACTTGACGTGCCGGGCATCACGCTTGTGATGAAAAGATTAAGAGAGCTGGGGATGCCTCTTGAGGAGGGCATCTTCACGGTGGAGGAGGCACGGTCTGCCCTTCTGCCTTTGCTGAAGGGAGGGGACGGTCATGCTTAAGGATGTCACCCTCGGTCAGTTTTTCCCGGGAAATTCGATTCTTCACCGACTTGACCCAAGGATCAAGATCCTTACTGCGGTGTTGCTCATCGTCGTGGTTTTTCTTGCAAAGAATCTGCTTGGATACGGTCTGCTGATCCTGCTGACCCTGCTTTTGGTGGCTGTTTCGGGTATTCCCGTAAAGACCATTTTCAAAAGCATCAAGCCTCTGATCTTTATTATTTTGCTCACGGCGGCAATGAACCTCTTTTTCACCGGTGGGGAAAACGTGCTGGTGGACGAGCGATGGTCATTTATTCATTTGAAGATCACAGCGGAGGGGATACTGAGCGGTGTGAAGATGGCGCTTCGTATACTCCTGCTCATCGTGGACAGCGGTGTGGTGCTGACCTACACCACCTCGCCCATTGATCTGACCGACGGCATTGAGCGTCTGCTCTCGCCTTTTGCAAAAATCGGTCTGCCCGTGCATACCTTTGCCATGATGATGTCGCTGGCACTGCGCTTCGTGCCCACACTGATTGAGGAGACGGATAAGATCATGTCGGCACAGAAATCAAGAGGAGCAGACTTTTCAAGCGGCAATCTGATCAGCCGAGTCAAGGCGCTGATTCCCATTCTCATCCCTCTGCTCATCTCCTCCTTCCGCCGTGCCGACGAGCTGGCGCTTGCCATGGAGTGCCGTTGCTATCACGGAGGCAAGGGACGGACGAAGATGAAGGAGTTGCATTTGAAAGCGACGGACATTCTGTTTTTGCTTTTCATCGCTCTGTTTATCGGGGTGGCCTTTTTGCCGGGACTCCATTGCTCGCTTTTGGGCATCACCTCTTTTGACTTTTTGATCTGATCAAAAATCCCCGGCGCCTATCGCCGGACAAACGAAAAACCTTGAAGGGAGGCTCATGCCGAGAAGACGCTCGGCTATTCAAAGCGTATGAAATTTTTGTTGGAGCTTTCCTTCGTGGGGAGCAATTACCACGGCTGGCAGGTACAGCAAAACGCCCCCAGTGTGCAAAAGACCTTTCAAGCCGCCTGCGAAAAGCAGATCGGGCCTTGCAAGATCACCGGCTGCAGCCGCACCGATGCGGGGGTGCATGCCAAACGCTTTTACTGCACGGTGGAAAACGATCTGCTTGCCTCCATCCCCCCCGAATCCTTTCCTCTCGCCATTGCCCACCGTCTCCCCCCCGATCTTTCGGTGAGGAGCGCGCGGATCGTGCCCGATGATTTTCATCCCCGCTACGATGCCAAGGCAAAGGAATATGAGTATCTCATCTGCACTTCCTTCCCTTCCGACCCCTTCCTGCAGGGCAGGAGCTGGATGCTTTTGAAAAAGGACATGGACGGTGAAACGCTGGCAAGGCGGATGAACGAGGGGGCTCAGATGCTGGTGGGCTATCACGATTTTTCCTCCTTTTGCGCCGCAGGGGGCAAGGTGGAGGACAAAAGACGTACCGTTTACTACTGTCGGGTAAAAAAGCAGGGCGAGATGGTGGTCTTACAGATCTGTGCCGACGGCTTTTTATACAATATGGTGCGCATCGTCACGGGCACTCTTTACGATTACGCCTGCGGCAGGATCACCGATCTTTCTTCGGCGCTTGAGGCGCGGGACAGAGATGCGGCGGGCAGAACGGCGCCTGCCGAGGGACTATATTTAAACAGAGTATTTTATGAGGACGAGGAGCGTCGAAGGGCGCAAAACGAAGCGTTTTTTGGGTGAGCGCTCGTTTGCCCGAAGAGCGCCATTGAAAATGGGAGGAAGTTTTGAAAAATCCCCTGAAGCTTTTCAGCTTTAAAAAGAAAGAAAAGGGTCTGACCGCCTCTGCGGGCTCGGCCGTCGGTGTGCATGCCGAGCCGATTTCGAGGCCGGGCAGACAATACAAAAGTCAAAAGGTGTCAAAACCCGATGCGTATTATGTAAAGCTTTCGGGAGTCAGTCGATTTTGGCGATATGTGGTCACCTTTGCGCTTTTAATCTTTGCGGTGGGTATGACTTTTTTGTTCAGCGATGAGATCACCGCTGAAAATTTCGGCCTGCTTTTGCGCAACGTATCCTTCAGCTTCCCGGGTGAAAATGTGGCGTTCACCACCGTGCGCTACGATGCCGATCTGGCTATGGATTTTGCCGCATACAAGGAGTATTTTGCGGTATCCACCACCACCGGACTTCGTCTATATGACCACAGGGGTCATATTGCTTTGGACGAAGAGCTGAAAATGAGCGATCCCACCTTGGACAGCGGTGAAAAATACATCCTTGTATATGACAAGGAGGGATATGAATATAAGGTGTGCAACAGCATCTCCTTGCTCTTCTCGGGAAAGGAGGAGGGGGCTATTCATTATGCCGATCTTTGTGACGAGGGAAGCTTTTTGATGGTGACCGGTTCTTCTGCCTACAGAAGCGTGATCAAGGTCTATAATCGCTCCTTCAATCTGCAAAGAGAGCTGACGGTAGATCGCTATCCTCTGTCTGCCAACCTTTCGCCAAACGGCAAAATGCTCCTCTTTTTGTCCTGCACCACGGGAGAAGACGGAAGCATCAAGGGGTATGTGAATCTTTACGATCTGAAGGAAAAAACGGAATTGCTTTTGGAGCAGGACTATGACAGGATTCCGCTTTACGGTGTACCCACCGATGAGGGTGCTGCGGTGGTCTTTTCCGATGGAGTGCGTTTTTATGACAAGGAGGGAAGGGAACGCTCCTTTTTCTCCTTTGACGGCAAAAGCCTTTACCGCCATGCCGCATCCGACAGGATGCTTGGCCTGGCATTTGAAGAAAACAACGTGGCGGGCGAATATACCGTGATGGCCTTGGATCTTCAAGGAGGTGAGCTGCTTTTTGAGGGGTCCCATAGAGGACGCATCAGAGATCTGTTTGTTTGCGGGAAAACGGTGTTTGTATCGGATGATGGCAACACGGTGTCCATTGACTGCGAGAGCGGAGAGCAGACCGTGCATAAAGGCGAACAGCCGCTGAATATCGTGTGCAGTGAGGACGGCACCGTCTTTGCGTGCTACGGCAACAAATCCGAAAATATCGGAAAAGTGAATATTGAAAATGGGGACGGGGAGACTGAACATCAGGATCGTGAGAACGAAGAGATGCCATCACCGTCAGTCAATAGAGAATGACGCCCCGGGGGGGCATAAGAAAGAAGGTTAGTTGAGAATGAATATGAGAGTTTGTGCACGCTGTAAAAAGCGCCCTGCGGTGATCTTCATCACCCGCATGGAGCAAAACGAAACGATCAACGAGGGTATTTGCTTGAAATGCGCCAAGGAGCTGGGCATCAAGCCGGTAGATGACATCATGCAAAAAATGGGTATTACCGACGAGGATATCGAGCGCATGGACATGGAAATGACCGAAATGCTGGAGTCAGGCGACCTGATGCTGCCCGAAGAGGGCGAGGAGGATGCGGCAAGTCACACTCCTCCCATCGATTTTCGCAAGCTCTTCGGTGGACTGCCCGTGCAAAACGAGGGTACCGCCTCCGGCTCTGAGCAGAGCAAGGAGAAAAAGAAGGGCAAGGGCAAAAAGGGAAAAGAGGACAAGGACAGACAGTATCTCTCCCTTTATTGCAGAGATCTGACCGACAAGGCAAGAAAAGGGGAACTGGGAAAGGTCATCGGCAGAGAAAGAGAATTTGCCCGTCTTGTGGAGATCCTTTGCCGCCATCAGAAAAACAATCCCTGTCTCATCGGTGAGCCGGGCGTGGGTAAGACCGCCATTGCCGAAGCTCTTGCACAGCGCATCGTTTCGGGTGATGTGCCCTATAAATTAAAAAACAAAGAGGTGCATTTGGTGGATCTGACCGCCATCGTGGCAGGAACACAGTTTCGCGGTCAGTTTGAAGCACGTATCAAGGGTTTGATTGAAGAGGTCAGAGCTCTTGGCAATGTGATTTTGGTTATCGACGAGGTGCACAGCATTGTGGGTGCGGGCGATGCTGAGGGCGGTATGAACGCCGCCAACATTTTGAAACCCGCTCTGTCAAGAGGGGAGATTCAGGTCATCGGTGCCACCACCCTTGCCGAATACAGAAAGTATATCGAGAAGGATGCAGCGCTTGAAAGAAGATTTCAACCCATCATCGTGGACGAACCCAGCATCGAAGCCACGGTGAAGATCCTTTGCGGCATCAAGGATCGCTATGAGGATTTCCACCGCATCACCGTCCCCGATGAGATCTTAAGAAGAGCAACGGTGCTCTCCGAAAGATATATCACCGATCGGTTCCTTCCCGACAAGGCCATCGACTTGCTTGACGAAGCGGGTGCTTATCTGTCTATCAATTCTCCCTGCTTAAAGGAGCTTTCCGAAACGGAGGAGGAGCTGGTAGCGCTGATCAAGGCGCAGGAGGAGATCGAAGGTCAGGAACCCGAAAACGAGGAGGCGACTGCCGAAAAATACAAGTCGCTTGCCGAAAACAAGCAGAAGCAGCTTGCCGCACAGCAGCGTCTTGCGGCTTTGCGCGAGGAGCAAAAGAAGGTGATCCTCACCACTGAGGAGCTGGCGCGGGTGATCGAGGTGTGGACGGGTATTCCCGCCTCCAGCATCACCGAGCTGGAATACGAGAAGATCGACCGACTGGGATCCCGCATCAAGGAGCGGATCGTGGGGCAGGATGAAGCGGTGGATGCGGTGGTCAGAGCCATCAAGAGAAGCCGTGCGGGCATTTCCTATAAGAAAAAGCCGGTGTCCTTCATCTTTGCAGGGCCCACAGGCGTGGGCAAGACCGAGCTTGTCAAGACCCTTGCAGATCAACTTTTTGATTCGCCCGAAACGCTTATCCGTCTGGATATGACCGAGTTTATGGAAAAGCATTCGGTTTCCAGAATCATCGGAGCGCCTCCCGGATACGTGGGCTATGACGATGCGGGACAGTTGACCGAAAAAATCAGAAGAAAGCCCTATTCGGTGGTGCTGTTCGATGAGATCGAAAAGGCGCATCCCGATGTGCTGAATATCCTTTTGCAGATCCTTGACGACGGCAGGGTGACCGACGCACAGGGCAGACAGGTGAATTTTGAGAATACGGTCATTGTGATGACCACCAATGCAGGCTCTTCTTTTTCCACCAATGCGGCGGGCTTTGGGAAGACTTCCAACGAGCAGTCCTCCGAAAAGACCGTGCGGGCGCTGGAGCAGTTCCTGCGTCCCGAGTTTTTGAACAGGGTGGACGAGATCATTACCTTCCGTCAGTTAGACGAAAAGGACTTCACCGCCATTGCCCGCATTATGCTGGATCAGCTGGCAGGGGTGTTGGAGGATCGGGGCGTGAAGCTGTGCTATACCGACGGTGCGGCAGAGTACGTTGCAAAGGAATCCTACTCGGCAAAATACGGAGCGAGAAATATGCGCAGATATATCCAAAAGCAGATCGAGGACGTGATCGCAACCAAGATCATCGGCTCGTATATGCAGGCGATCACCATGATCACTGTGGATCGTACAGAGGAAGGACTTCAGATCGTTTGCGCATGAGCTAAATGAGATGACAAAAAGAAAGGAGGGACCGTGTGAGGTACAGATGGTATGACCGTGGGGCAAGCGAGGTGCTTCGCCTTGTTGAAAGCGACGGTGAAAAGGGGCTTTCTCGCAAGGAGGCAGCTACACGCCTCAAGGAAGACGGAAAGAATTGCATCTATCCGGTGGTGCGCGCACCCGTGCGCAGTTATTTTGCCCAAGTGCTGTCCGATCTGACGTCGATTCTGCTATTGATCGGAGCCGCACTGGCCTTGGTTTTCAGTTATGACATCACCGCCTTTGTGATGGTTTTCCTGTTGGTGATCAACTGTACGATCACGCTCCTTTCCTATACAAAGGCTCAAAAGCTACTGGAGGAGTTTGGTCGACGCTCGGGAGTAACGGCCAAGGTGATGCGTGCAGGCCGCCTTTTGGTGATCCCCGCCGAATCGGTGGTGCAGGGCGACGTTATTTTGTTGACGGCAGGGGACGTGGTGCCTTGCGATTGCAGATTGCTGGACAGCGAGGATCTGCAGGTGATGGAAAGCGGTCTGTTTGATGTGGAGGGGGTCTCCTTGAAGGATGCCTCGTATCTGCGTGCGGGCAATCCGCCCAACGGCTCGGCACCGAACATGGTCTACGCCTCAACCGTGGTCATGAGCGGCAGAGCAAAGGCGGTTGCGGTGGAAACGGGTCCTGATACGGTGATCTGCCGCAAGGGAAAAAATGAGCCGATTGCTGCCTGCCACAAGCTGGATGTGATCAAGGATCTGAAAAGGATCAGCAGGATCTTGGGCGTTGCGGTGCTGGTGCCCGTTTTTCTCTTCATTGTTCTTGCGCTCATGGGGCAGGCTGACGGGGTGATCGAGGTGTTTTTGAGCACACTGGCCTTTGCGGTGGCGTCCATGCCCGAAATGTATACCGCATTTGCCTACGTGATCGTGACCTGCGGGATGCAAAGCGTACTGAAGAGAGATAAGGGACGCAAGGGGGCTTTTATAAAGAATCCCACGGCTCTGCCTCAGCTTGCTTCGCTGGATTGTCTGCTGCTGCCCATGGAGGCGTTCTGCTGTGAAAAGGCCTCTCGTCTTGCCGAGGTCTTTGACGGAAGTGAGATCATCGATCTTTCAAAGAGGGAACCCGGTAAGGAGGGGGAGCGAGTGATCCGATACGGTCTGATCTCCACCGGTATTTACGGCACGGAGCGACTGGCGGTACTGCATCAGCGCAATGAAAATGTCTATTCGGTACAACAGGAGGCCATCCTTGAGGCGGGTCAGCGCTACGAGCTATATAGCAAAAAATTAGAGGAAGAATATCCTTTGCTTGAGCATTTGGACAAGGGCGAAAGAGGAAGCCTGTTTGAAACCACGCTGGTGCATTACAGAGGCCAGGATGTGGTGGTGCTCAGAGGGGAACCCGAGGCTGTGATCAGCCGTTGTACGGGATATTATAAAGAAGGAAGAGTTTTGCCGTTGGATGCGGGCTTGCAGGGCGAGCTGCTGGCTCTTGCGGGAGAGTTCTCCAGAAACAATCGCCAGCCTGTGGCGGTTGCCACCAAATTCAGCCGTTATAACACCTTGATGCGAATTTCAGAGGCGCAGACCGATCTGATCTTCGAGGGGTTTTTGGCTATTGAAAAGCCTTTCCTGCCCGAAGGTGCAAAGGAAGTGCTTCGGATGAGAGATGCGGGGATCAAGGTGCTGGTCTATTGTGCCGATGAGGGTGAAGAGCACCGTCACAGAGCCAGAGCGCTGGGGATCGCTTCAAAGGACGAGCAAATGGTTCGCTTTTCGGAGCTGGCAGACGTCAGTGAGGAGATCTTTGGTATCCGTTTGAAGAAATACACCCTTTTTGAGGGGTTTGACGGAAATGCGCTTGGCTATGTGGTGGCGCAACTGAAGAAGGAGTACGGATATCGGATCGGTGTTTTGGGAAGAGATCTGTCTTTCTTGTCGGTGATGTATGAGGCGGATGTGTCCTTCTCCGAGGAGGAGGGGCATCAGCTGATCGGTGAGGGCAGAGAAGACAGCACCGTCACCGTACCCGTCTGGTCCAAGGGCGGTGGTGCGGTTGAGCGGGGAGGCTGTCAGGCGCTCAACCATCTGTCAGACGTGATCCTGCCATCGGTAAATGTGAGTGGTGAGGGTGGTGTGAACGGTGTGGCAACTGCTTTGCGTCATGCACGTTTTATCTACCGCAGCATTGGGGTGCTTTTACAGTATCTGACCTTTACCGGAGCCATGCGTTTTACAGCCATGCTCTTTTCCATGGGAACGGGCTTTTATCTGACAGCGGTGCAAAGTCTGCTCCTTGGCTTGATCTTTGATTTGGCGGCTGTGTTTGTGATCGCCTTCCAAAGGCCCGAGAAGCGGTATGCCGAGCATAAGGTTTATAGGGAAAAAAAGCGGATCGCACAGCGACTTTGGGGACTTTTGCCCTCCTTCGGCATAGGCGCAGTTCTTTGTGCCGGGGTGGTCTTTTGTGCCAATGCATTGGAGAATGCCGCCCTTTTATCGGCTGACACCCGATCCTCCTTTGTGTTCTGCACCTTGCTGCTGCTTCAGCTGGCGATGCTGATCTTCTGTGTGCGCACCGACCGACCGGTTGGAAGGGGCGTGAGGATCTCGCCGCCGTGGGTGGTATATGCAGCACTTTTGACCGTCTTTCTGTTGGCTTGTCTGTTGATCCCGATGGTAGGAACGATTTTTACCGTCCGCTTTATGGGTTGGCCGGCGTTGGGGGTGGCATTTGCTCTTCCGACGGTGTTCCTGCTGTTCTCGTCTTTGGCGCGGCTGCTTTTGCATAAAAGGAAAAAGTAAATGAAGGCCTCTTAACGGCAAATGCGGTTAAGAGGCTTTTTTCTTGTGCTTCTTGAAAATAGCACAAAAAGAAGAAAGGCTGTCTTGCAAGGCAAGACAGCCAAAGCGGATCGCTTTTTTTGAATTATTTGTTGCTGTTGAGGATGAAGGCAATGATCACTGCCACACCTGCAACGGCACCGATGATCAGCGGGATGAGCATTTTTTTGCCGTGCATCTTGGGGATCTTGAAGCCCTTGAAAAGGAAGCCGAATGCAAAGAAGAATAGCTCTACACAGTAAAAAATGAAATAACCCAGATCCAGTCCTGCACCGGGTGCCATCGACTTGACGATGCCGTAAACGGCAAAGAAGAAGGGAATGACCACGGCGGTGGTGGTGACGGGGATACCGTTATAGGCCTTGCGCACACCTTTTTCGGTCTTTTGACGGTTTTCTTCGGTCACGTTAAAGTAAGCCAGACGAATCAAACCGGCCAGTACATAGATTGCTGCCAAGGGATAGAACCACAGGGGATTCACGTCGGGAAGCACCGCCTTTTGCAGACAAAGCATCACGGTGGCGGGCAGAACGCAGAAGCAGATCAGATCGGACAGCGAGTCGATCTGGATGCCGAAGCGCTTCATGTCGTCGGTACGGTCCTTTTTGGTGGATGCCACCTTGCCATCAAACAGATCAAAGAAGCCGGCAAGACAGAGACAAACTATGGCCGCTGTTTCGTGTCCCCCTGCGGCAAAGCCGATGCCGAACACACCGCACATCAAGCCAAGATAGGTAAGCCAAGTAGTATAGTTGTAAAAGCCTAACATGAGTATTGCCTTTCCGAGTGTTTTTGTTTACAAAGAAAGTATATCACCTTTCGCATGAAAAAGCAAGAGAAAACCGCAATTTTTTTTACGAATTGTAGAACGCCGTCCTAAAATCTTGTTTTTTGGTGGAGACAGAGGAGGGGTTGTTCTTTTGCGTTAAAAAAGTGGGAGACCTGCATGAGTCTTCGGCTCAATGCAGGTCTCTTTGGTTTAAGATTCGATTTTTTAAAGGGGGTGCTCGGTATCCTTTTCTTCGACCTTGCGGGGGGTGCGCATGGCCTTGGGCTTTTTACTGCCCTCCGATTCACCTCTTTGCTCTTCGGGGAGCTTCTCTTCCAAAAAGTCTGAGCAAGCCGAGATCGCTTGACAGACCTTTGCGTATTCATTGGCATTGAAGTGCTTACGCTGATTGAATGCATCAATATAGTCGAAAAGCGTTCCCACGGTCAGGCACTCGGGGTAGTCGGTGGTAAAGTCCACCAGATCTGCCGAGAAGATCACTGCACGGGTTACCGAAGGATTGAGTACGCTTTCCTCCACCATCAGCTTTTCTGCCACAGTGGAGAAAAAGGACATCGAATCAAAGGGGTTGGTCTTTTGCAAAGTGATGGTTTCCTTCTGCGTATTGATGTAGCGGTGACGCCAAGGGCTGATCTTGGGGTTGTCGTAGGTGCCGACGTCCGGGAAGACCGTCAAAAGCAACACACCGCCGCGGCTGATATAGACCACGTCGCAGGTGCATTTCAATCCGTCCTTTGCGGCATCCTCCTTCAGAAAGCGGACGTTTTTGTAAACGGTCGCCTGAGGAAAACGCTCACAGAGCAGATCGCAGATGTGAGAGGGCCCTCTGCCCTTGCCTTCTCTGATCTTGTTGATGGTGAGGATGCGGATGATCTCCCGAAGTAACAGGAGGGTCAGCACCACCCCGACAAGGCAAAGAAATATCACGAAATATACAGAAGTGAAAACCGATAAGATAAGTTCCATTTTTTACTTTTCAAGCCCTTCCAGATAGGAGACCACGTCTCCCACGGTTACAAAATTGCGGATGGAGCTGTCGTCGATCTCAATGTCGAATTCTTCTTCGCAGACCAGCACCAGGTCGGCAAGCTCCAAAGAGTTGATGCCCAGATCGTTTACCAGCTCTGCCTCGCGCTTGATGTCCTTTTCATCGATCTGAAGGTTGGTTATCAGTACGTTCTTTACACGGTCAAACATGCTCATGATATTGTTCCTCATTTCATAAATTTTATGTACTACGGGATGTGCTTTATTATAAGACCATGCGGTCTTGAAAACGGAAAGGGGGATCAGATCTTGTGTCTCTTGATCTTGCGGCTGGTGGTCTTTTCAAATTCGGTTTCTCTGATCTCAAGACCTCTCATTTGCTTATATTGGGGCAGGGTGCGGTTGATCTCGTTAAGCTCCTGACGAACGAGTCCTTCGATTTCCTCTGCGGTCTTTCCTCTTAACAGATCGTAGTTGGGGTAGATGACGGCGGTGATGGTCAGCTCGCCCTCCTTTTCTCTGCCCACAACTGCGTATTCCGCAAAGAGGTTATGCCCTGCCAGATGCTCCTCAAGCTCCTCGGGGTAGATGTTTTTGCCGTTGCTTAAAATGATGATGTTCTTCTTTCTGCCGGTGATGTGGATGTAGCCCTTGGAATCAAGGTAGCCGATGTCACCGGTACGGAAGAATCCGTCCTCGGTAAAGACCGCAGCGGTTGCCTCGGGGTTGTTGAAGTACCCCAGCATGACGTTGGGACCCTTTGCGATGATCTCGCCCGTTTCGTCGGTCTCCTTTTCCTTGTCAATCTTCACCGTTACGCCTTTTACGGCGGGTCCCACCGAACCCACTCTGTTGGCGTTGATGGGGTTGGCGGCAAGCAGGGGAGAGCACTCGGTGATGCCGTAGCCCTCTTGGATTTCAATGCCGATGGCACGGTAATCCTTGATGCACTGGGGGTTGAGCTTTGCGCCGCCGCAGACGATGGCGTCCAGCCTTCCGCCGTAGCTTTCAAGGATCTGGGCAAAGAATTTCTTTCTGAGGTCGATGCCGAAGCACATCAGCAGGTTGCTGACCTTCATGGCAAAGCGCACCTTCTTTTCCATACCCTTCTTGCGGATCTCGTCCCACATCTTTTTGTGCATGGTTTCAACGAAGAGGGGCACGAGGATCAGGTAGTTGGGCTGATACTTTTTGATGTTCTTGGCAACGTATTTGATGCTGTCGTT
>JAGBIB010000178.1 GCA_017935195.1 Clostridia bacterium | reverse complement strand
ATGGAGGACATCAACCTCCACTTCACCGGTGACTTTCACGCCATCGGTGCGGCAAACAATCTGCTTGCCGCCATGCTTGACAACCACATTTATCAGGGCAATGCGCTGAATATCGACCCTCGTCGCATCACCTGGAAGAGATGCGTGGACATTAACGACCGCCAGCTAAGATTCATCACCGACGGTCTTGGGGGAAGAGTGAACGGTGTACCTCGCGAGGACGGCTATGACATCACCGTTGCCTCCGAAATCATGGCGGTCTTCTGCCTTTCCTCCTCCATTGCAGATTTAAAGGAGCGGCTATCAAAGATCGTGGTTGCCTACACCTACGATGAAAAGCCGGTCACCGCAGGGCAATTAAATGCCGTCGGTGCCATGGCGGCGCTCTTGAAGGATGCCCTCAAGCCCAATCTTGTGCAGACTTTGGAGGGCACCCCTGCCCTGATCCACGGTGGGCCCTTTGCCAACATCGCCCACGGCTGTAACTCGGTCATCGCCACCCGTATGGCATTGAAGCTTGCCGATTATGCCGTGACCGAGGCGGGCTTCGGAGCCGATCTGGGAGCGGAAAAGTTCTTCGATATCAAGTGCCGTATGGCAGGTCTTACCCCCTCTGCCGTGGTGGTGGTCGCCACCATCCGTGCCTTAAAGATGCACGGCGGTCTGCCCAAGACAGAGCTGGGAAGTGAGAATCTGGAGGCGCTGAAAAAGGGTATGCCCAATCTGCTTCGTCACATTTCCAATGTCACCGAGGTCTACGGACTTCCCTGCGTAGTGGCGGTCAACCGCTTCCCCACCGACACCGATGCCGAGGTCGCCCTTGCCATGGAAGAATGCAAGGCACTGGGCGTGAAGGTGGTGCTTTCCGACGTGTGGGCAAAGGGAGGCGAAGGGGGCGTTGCCCTTGCCGAAGAGGTGGTGCGCCTGTGCGAGCAGTCCTCAGACTTCAGGTTCTCCTACGAGCTTGATGCCCCCATTGAAGAAAAGATAGCCGCCATCGTGAAAAAGGTCTACAGAGGGGCTGACGTTTCCTTCACCGCCGAGGCAAAGAAGCAGCTTGCCACCTTAAAAGCGCAGGGCTTTGATGCTCTGCCCATCTGCATGGCAAAGACCCAATATAGCTTCTCCGACGATCAGACCAAGCTCGGCGCACCCGAAGACTTTACCGTCACCATCCGCAACCTGAAGGTCTCTGCCGGTGCGGGCTTCGTGGTGGCGCTGACAGGCAACATCATGACCATGCCGGGACTGCCCAAGGTGCCCGCCGCCGAAAAGATCGACCTTGACGAGGAAGGCAGGATCGTGGGACTTTTCTGAGGCACATCCTGAGTAAAACGATCGATATTCTCCCATTTGCTCAATAAAATGTCAATTATCGACAAATATCGTTCACTTTCTATTGACTTTTATCCCTGCCTATAGTATAATGCACTTGGAAAACCTTGAAATTTTCAAAAACAAAGGAGAAAACCGTTATGGATACCAATCAGAATCCCGTAAACCTGCAAGAGGAAAACCTTGAGCCGATCTCTCCCAAATCCAAGATCACAACCGGCCTGCTTGCCCTCTTTTTGGGTTGCATCGGTGTAGACCAGTTTTATTTGGGAAAGGTGGGAGCCGGCATCGGATCCATTTGTATTACCCTCGCTTGCATTCTCGCAGGAATGGCCTTTAGCGGAATAATCGGTATTATCGGCATTGTCACCGGCGGAATCGCTCTGATTTTGGCACCCTTGGCCGGCTTCTGCGGAATTCCTGCAGGTATTTGGCCGCTCATTCGAGCGATCAAAGCCTTCATGGGAAAAGCCAAAGACAAGAGCGGCGCACGCATCGTAAATTAAGCTTGTCTGCCCACTCAAACGAATTCCTTAAATAGTATAAACCGCTAAAATGGCTGTTGCACCTTTGTGCAACAGCCATTTTTTTGGTGTACCCAACCGTTTTTCCGCAAACCAACAAGGATTTCCAGACTTTACATGGATTTAACATAGACTTAACCAACCCATGGTGGCAGAAAAGAAAAAGATGTGGTAAAGTGGATATGAGCGTAAAAAAGTGTAGAAAATAGAAGAACGTACGGGCAAGGCATCCCGTAAAGAAAAAACGACATAAGGAGAAACATCTATGTTCACATCAGCGGAAATGATGCAGTTGATCGAAAGCCTTATTTGGCTGCTGGCAGGCGTGGGCGTGTTCATCGTGGGCATGAACTTCATGGGAGATGGCCTTGAAAAAAGCGCAGGCTCGGGCATGAAGCGGCTTCTTGAAAAGATCAGCAACAACCGTTTTTCGGGCGTGGGCACCGGTGCCGGCGTGACCGCCATCATCCAAAGCTCCTCTGCCACCTCGGTCATGGTCATCGGTCTTGTAAATGCAGGGGTGATGACCCTGATGCAGGCAACCCCCATCATCATGGGTGCCAACATCGGTACCACCATCACGGGCGTGCTGGTGGCGCTGAAAAACGACTATTTCAATATGGCAATGTATCTTCTCGCCTTTGCGGGCGTGATGATGGGCTTCTTTAAAAAGGAGAAGATCAAGATCGCAGGCAGTCTTTGCAGCGGTTTGGGTTTTATTTTCGTGGGACTTGAGGTGATGAGCAGCGAGCAGGCCTTCGGCAATCCCTTGGTTGAGGAGATGTTCACCTCCATTTTTGCAAAGATCGACTTCCCCCTTCTGCTCATCCTTGTGGGCATCATCTTCACCGCCCTCATTCAAAGCTCCTCCGCCGCCACCGGCGTGGTGATCACCATGGTGGGCTCAGGCATCCTGCCCCTTGATATGGCGCTCTTCATCGTGCTGGGTGCCAACATCGGTACCTGCGTGACCGCACTTCTTGCTTCCATCGGCGCCAACGCCAACTCAAAGCGTGTCGCCCTCATCCACTTCACCTTCAACGTGATCGGCTCCGCCCTTTTTGCCGCCGTTTTGTGGATCTTCAAGGACCCCATAATCACGCTGCTCACTTCGGTCTTCCCCGGAGAGGATCAGATGTCTCTGCAGATGCGCGTTTCGCTCTTCCACGTGATCTTCAACGTGACCACCACACTGGTGCTTCTGCCCTTCGTCAAGCAGTTGGTGAAATATTCCTGCGCCGTGATCAAGGACAAGAAGGAGCAAAAGGAAGAGCTGACCTTAAAATACGTGGACGAGCGTCTGCTCACCACCCCCACCATCGCCCTGGTGCAGGTAAAAAAGGAGATCAACTATATGCTTGATCTGGTGGAGGAAAACACCAAGCTGTCCTTCCTTTCCATGAAGAGCGGCTCCGCCGAGCAGGGCGAGCAGATCCGCAAGAACGAGGAGATCATCGACTTTACAAACAGCGCCCTGACGAGCTACCTCATCAAGCTCTCGTCTAAGGATATCGAAGAAAAGGACGAAAAGGTGATCGGTACCTACTTCCACGTCTTAAATGACCTTGAGCGTATCGGTGACCATGCCGAAAACTTCCACGACATCGGTGCGGAAATGCTTTCAAAGAAGGTTTCCTTCTCAGCAGCCGCCACCGAGGGCATTGACGAGATGTGTGAGGCTGTGGGCGAGATGTTCACCATCTCCAAGACTGTCTTTGAGAACATGGACAAAGAACAGCTTTCAAGGCTGACCGCCACCGAAGAGCGGGTGGACGGCATGAAAAGATCGCTGATGGCAAGCCACTTTGCACGGCTTGCTGAGGGGAGCTGTAACGCAAATGTCAGCCCCTACTACTCCTCGGTGGTAACCGGGCTTGAGCGTGTGGCAGACCATCTGGTAAACGTGGGCTTCAGCATCACCAACCCCGTGGGCTCTCAAAAGGCAAGCCTTTGATAAAAACACGCAGTTTTCCGAAACGAGGATAACCCACACAAAAAAGCAAAAAAAACGAGCGTATCCGTCAGAGTCATCCTACGGATACGCTCATTTTTTATCGCCTTCCTACTGCTCTTTCTGAAAGCCTTCCTCTTTTTTGATGTACAGGAAATAGCACCGCCCCTGCTTGCGGCAGTAGTCGATCACGCTTTTTGTGCCCTTGGAGGTGCCGTCCCAGAAAATGAGGATCAGGTCTGCGGCATCTGCGATCTGCTTGTTTCTGACGATGGGCGCACCTCTGCCATAGCGCTCGTAGTCGGGCTTGATCTCCTCAAGTTGGATGCCCGCCGCCCTTGCAAAGGCGGCGGCATCGCTGTCGATGCCCTTGGCTCCTCCCGACACGATCTTGTCTATTTGACCCTCGGGCAGATAGGGGGTAAAATCGGACACGGTCAGTCCTCTTGAACCAACGATTGCAATTGTCATTTTCTTAAATCTCCTTTTTAAACACATTTTAGGCACAAACTGCGCCCACTTTTTCCATTATACCACATAACGCATTTAAAATAAAGCCATATTAACTACAAAGTGAGGTTTTTTTATGGCTATCAAGAGTTTTTCTCTACGCATCGACGACAGGCTGCTCGACAAGCTGCACGTGGTTGCCGATTACGAAGGTCGCTCGGCAAACAGTCAGGTGCTTTATCTCATCCGCCGCTGTGTGGAGCAGTACGAAAACCAGCACGGCAAGATTCTTGAAGAGGACGTGCAGGCATCCAAGGATTCCAAAAAATAAGACCGCAAGGAAAAAAGAAGCAGTTTGGCCATAGTAAACTGCTTCTTTTTTTGCTTTGATCGGTCAAAAGAGGGGTGCGCTCACAGGACGTAATTTCTCACCCAGTTGATGGCAACAAGGGTATCTTCAAAGCGCGCATCGGCGTTGGGCTCGCCAAAGAATCCGAAAATGAAGGCACGGCCGTTGATTTCGGCAGAGGAGAGCAGACAGTAGTAGGAGCTGTTTACCGCACCGGTTTTCAAGCCGTTGACATAGGGAGAATAGTAGCGTGTACCCTCCCACAGATTGATGTTGGTGTTTTTCCAAGTCATCTTGTGGCCGCTGGCATAGACCACGTCATCCCGCTCCATATTGCAATACTTGCGGATGAGCGGACAGTCATAGGCCGCTCTTGCCACCAGAGCCATGTCCTCCAGTGTGGAATAGTGATCCTCATTGTCGTAGCCGTCGGGGTTGATGAATTGCGAGCCCGTCAGTCCCAGCGTTTTGGTACCGTACTCGTTCATCCCCGCAATAAAGGCCGCAACAGCCGCCTTTCCGTCCTTTGCGCCGGGGTCAAGCACCCTTCCCGCAGCGGCGGCAAGCACATAAGCCGCATCGTTGCCCGAGGGCAGGAGCATTCCCTCCACGAGCTGCTCCACCGTGAGCACGTGGTGGCTCTTGATGTAGGCAATGGAGGAGTTGGGGCCGACCAGCTCCAGCTCGTTTCCGGGTGCCACCTTCTGATTCATGTCCTCAAGCAGCGTCAAGGCGTACAAAATGGTCAAAAGCTTGGTGGTGCTGGCAGGATAGATGATCCGCTCCTCTCCGCAGATATAGCGAAAAAAGCCCTCCTCCACATCGTAGATAAAGGCCTGCGTGCAACGAAAAGAGGGTGCCGTGGGCGGTGTCCACACCGTTGTGGGCAGAATGGGAGAGGGAGGGACGGGGGTGGGAGAAGGCGAGGGGGAAAAAGATGGCGAAGGGGAGGGAGAAAACAGCGATGAAGGAGCAGACGAGCCGTCCATTTTGGAGGGGTCGCTCTCTGCCGAGGGAAGCGCGGGGGCCGACACGCTCTGCCCCTGCGAGCTTGGCGCAAGGGAGGAGAGAGGGGGATTTCCCGTGGCAGTCAAATTGTCATTACAGGCAGAAAAAAGAAGGAGAAGGGACAGCAGTGCCGCCAAAAGACATAAAAGACGTTTTTTCATAATTCCTCAATAGGGATTCTTTTCCCCAAAAGCTCAATCATTTTCCTCCGATGTGGGAGGTACTTTCTCATCGTACACGAACAGTCCTCTGCCGCCGTAAAGCTCCTTTCCTTCAAGGAGCCTCTTTTTGTAGCCGCGCTTTAGGGCGGTGTCCTCGGGCAGGGCCTCCGGGGGCAGATCTGCATCCTTATAAAAGATCCGCCATAAATCCCCCTCGTCGGGGGTGCGCTCCACCAAGAGATAGCGGTGGGCAAACAGACGGATGCCGCTGTCCTCTCTTAAAAACTCCTCGTGGAAGTCGGCAAGAAGCCAGCTCTCGCAGTGGAAGACCGCCTCTAAAAGACCGTTTCTCTTCTTGAAAAAGTCTGCCGCCTCGGCATAGCTTGCCACCATCTCCTTTTCAGAAAGGCTTCCTCTTGAGGGGATATGCACATCAATAAGGAGCTGACCCTTGTTCACCCTCTCGGCGCACACCTCGTAGTCGGCGGGGCTGTGCATCAGGCAGAACTCAAAGCGACCGATGGCGTAAAGCGAGCGGTTAAAAAAGCGGGCAAACCAGACCGAAACGAAGGACCCCCAAATGTGGTACATTCTGTGGCATTCGTAAAGCTTGCAAAGGATGCCCTGCATCATGCCCGAAAAATAACGATCGGGGATGCCCTCCCGTCTGTAATCCTCCTGCAGGATGGGGGCAAGATGAAGGTAAAAAAGGATCTCGGAGGCATAGGGATGCACCCCCACCTGCCTGCCCTGCTCTGCAAGACGGCAGGAGGCATCGTAAAAGGAAAAGGACTTTCCCGCGGCGTACTCTTCGCTATAGGAGCGCAGGATTCCTTTGGTAACGGGATGCCCCAAAAGGGCGCCGTAGTCGGCAATCAGCGAGGAGATACACTCGTTGGGGTATCCCTCCTTCTTCATCAGCTCGGAAAGGTACAGGGTATTCATACCGTTCTCGGGGCAAAAATGCCCACTTTCTTCTTTATTTGCAGGGAAAGGTGTGTATTCTTGGTATTCTTGGTATTCTTAGAATTATCGGTGTTTTTCGGGAATCGCCCTCAGCCCTTCACGATGGTATGCTCAAGCAAGGTAGGCTGTCCGCTTTTTAAAAAGGCGGCAAGCTCCTCTTCGCTTTGCAGATCGTCGGGCAGGTAGACCCCGCACTTGGGCTTGTAGGTGTCGCCGTGGTAGTCGCTTCCACAGGTGATGAGCTTTTTTCCGTCGCACAGCTCATGCACCTCCTTGGCAAAGGAATAGCCGTAAAGGGGATGGCAGTTGATCTCGTAGCCGTCCACCAGCGCACCGTTTACGGGGCTGCCCTTGCTCCTGAAGGGATGGGCGTGGATGAGCAGTCCGCCCCGTTTTAAAACGAAGGCGTGAAGCTCACCGAGGGTGTAGTCAAAAAGGGGCTTTTCGCTTTCGAAAAGAGCCGAGGAGGGCAGACCGTAAATGAGAAAATCCCTTCCCTCGATGGTCACCTCCATGCCAAACAGGGCGGAAAGTCCCTCTTTTTCGGCGGCTTCCTTGGTCAGCTCAAATTCTTTTTGGTATTTTAAAAGCCACTCCTCAAAGGGGAGATTGACGTGGCGGGGGGCATAGTGATTGGTCAACACAAGACCGTCGGTGCCCTCCTTTTTTAACGCCGCCACCACCTGCTCCCTTGAAAGACGGCAGCAAAGGGAAATGGCGGAGGTGTGGGTGTGGAAATCGTACAGCTTCATAAGCGTTTTATTCCTTGTATTCAGTTCTCTCCCATTTCGGGACTTTCTGCTTCCTCTTCGTTCGGAGCAAAATGGGGGTGTGCTTCATATAGCGCCTGCTTGTCGGCATATTCCGTGAAGGGCACTTGCTTTTCCTCCAGCAGCTTCAGCAGGGGAGCGTGCTCCTCCGCTCTGCCCAGATACAGTCCCCTGCCATCCTCTAAGATCAGCAAAAGCACGTCATCCGTTTCCTCAAAGGCGCCCAAGGTGGCCGCTTCCTTGATCTTGTCATAGCTGTAATTCGTGCTCTCCAGCGAAAAATAGCTGCTTTGATCTTCAAAATGGTCTTCCTTGAAGGCCACACCGCACCGTCCGCTGAGAAACGAAATGACGATCAGACCCGAAAGGATGAGCGAGCCCACGATGCCCGTGGCACGTCGTTCACCGGGAGAATGAAGGGCGGCGGCATAGTCCTTAAAGCGTTTTTTACCGTAAAGCAGAAAAAACACGGGACGGTCATCAAAGGAAAGCCACAAAAAACCCGAGAAAAAGAGGGGCAGAAGGGCAAAAAGATAGTATTCGCCCTGCAGGGCGGTATGGTAAAGGACAGAGGAGTCAAAGCCGCCTGCCGCAAAATAGTAAAGGGCAAGACAAAACAGTGCCAAAACGGGCCCCAAAAGAAGGGTACAGCCCAGTATGGACAGCAGAAGTGCGGGCAGGATGGCAACTCCGCTTTGCCTTTTGGCCAAGAGATATAACTGCTTTTGCAGGGAGCTGATCTGTACCCTATCGGCGGAAAGTGAAAGGATGGACTCGATCTCACCGTCCCTTCTTTGATGGGCGGCCATTGCGTCCATGGCATGAACGGGACGGTCGTAGAAAAATCCGTTGAAGGGGCCTGCGATCCGCTCGGCTATGCGGGAGGCATAGAAAAAGCGCAGCATTTTGTAAAGGGCGCGCAGCTCGATCTCCTCGTCGGCAGGAGCCACTCTGCCGTTATATAGCAGTACCTTTTCACCGCAATAGGCGTTTACCTCGTCCACAAGCTGTGTGTACACCCGCGCCTTGTCTGCCCCACCTCTGAAAAAGGAGGATATGGCAGGGTCAAGCTCCTCAAGATTAGACAAAAGCTGATCCATCGCCTCCGCCATCTGCTCCTTGGTGGCAACATAGGGGTATTCAAGATACCGATAGCCGTCGGTGAGCACGGGAGTCAAGCGGGACAGCGGAATATAAAGCAGATCCTTTTCGTTTTCAAAAAGACGGCACTCCAAAAAATTGCGCACACCGGGTGCGACACCTCTGAAGGAAAAGATGATCAGAGCGCAATAGCCCTTGAATCTGTAAAAGCGGCTGATGCGCTTGGAGCTGTCGGGCATCTGCACCTCTCCCTTTACGGCGGCACGACGCAAAAAAGCACTTTTTTTCAATTTTTCATCAAGAATTTCCACCAAGGTCTCCATACCGCACCCCCTTTCCGATTTCTTTACATTTGTGTATACATCGTTCTTCATTGTACTACATTCTTCCCCTTCTGTCAATAAAAAAATAAGACAAAAAGACAACAAAAAAGCGCTCCCGACCAAGCACCGCCAAAGTGCGGCCGATCGGCATAAAAAGACAAGATAGACCACGAAGAATTGAATTTTTTTTTAAAAATCTATTGCAAAACCGTTTTTCTTGTGATATAATGGGGAAAACTAAAACTTTGGAGGTTTTAAATATGATTTGTAAATTCTGTGGCGCAGAGAATCCCGACGGCGCAACCGTTTGCGGCAACTGCAACAACTATCTGGTAGAAGAGTACGTTGAGGAGACCCCCGTAATGCCCAAGGCAGCAAAGATTCTGGGTATCGTTTCCCTGGTATTCAGCATCCTCGCCGTTCCCGGCACTTGCCTCGTATTTCCCGGTGTTATCTCTTGGTTGGTTGCTCTGATCACCAGCATCATCGCAAAGAAGAAGGCAAAGGCTGTTGGTCTGGTAAGCAAGCCTGCAAAGGCCGCATTCATCATTTCCATCGTGGAGCTCGTTGTGGTTGTAGTTGGTGTGCTCATTCTGGCTATTGCCGGTGGCGGACTGATTGCGACTCTCTTGAGCAAAGTCGGTATGTAATACTTCAAAAAACACTCGCCTATGCGGGTGTTTTTTTATCATTCAAAGGCGCGCAAGGGACATCCCCTTTGGCGTGATACTCTTAGCGGAGTATCACGCCAGTTCTATTCGCCTGTGGCGAGTGATATTGCTACGCAGTGATATTCGGCTCGCGCCGAGTGGTATTCGCGGCTCACGCAGTGAGCATCGCGAGCTTT
>JAGBIB010000177.1 GCA_017935195.1 Clostridia bacterium | reverse complement strand
TGGTGGTGCAGGATGCTGCGGAGATGATGGTGTCCTCAGCGCTCAGACCCTCGTGGTTTACGTTGTAAACGATGGTAGGCAGATCGTTGCCTGCGGGAGCAGAGATAACAACCTTCTTAGCGCCTGCCTGAATGTGAGCCTGGCTCTTCTCCTTAGAGGTGTAGAAGCCGGTGCACTCCAGAACAACGTCTACGCCCAGCTGGCCCCAGGGGCAGTCAGCAGCGTTCTTCTCTGCATAAATGGTGATCTCCTTGCCATCAACGACGATGGAATTCTCGGTGTACTCAACGGTGTGCTTGTTCTCGCCGATCTTGCCGCAGTATGCGCCCTGAGCGGTGTCGTACTTCAGCAGGTGAGCCAGCATCTTGGGGCTGGTCAGGTCGTTGATTGCAACAACGTCGTAACCCTCTGCGCCGAACATCTGACGGAAAGCCAGACGACCGATTCTGCCGAAACCGTTAATAGCTACTTTTACATTTGCCATAGTTGAAAATCCTCCAATATAATATAAAAAATTATTAGCGTTCCTTAAGAGGCGTTTTTCGCCCTTGTCCCCATTATTGTACTACATTTTTCAAAAATATACAAGGGCTTTTTCAAAAAAAATTGAAATTCTTGCAAAAAAACTTGATTTTAAAGGGACTTTGCTTGTTTTCACAAGGGAAAAAGCCGTGTTTTTAAAAAATAGAGAAAACTTTGTTCACCCTTTATTCATTGCTTCCTTTACTCTCGGTGCGCACGGTCAGCAGGGTCTTGCCCGCATAGACGGTGATGCCCCTCGAGCAGCCGCGGAAGGCGTTGTCCTCCACGTACGCTCCCTCCTTCACCGTCAGGGTGCGCAGCGCCGCGCAGTCCTTGAAGGCCTTGGAGTAGACGGTATCCACGTTTTGCGCCCCTTCCACGCTCAAAAGCGCCGTGCATCCGTTAAACGCCGACTTTTCAATGGTGGTGATGCCCTCGTGAAGGGTCACCTTTTCAAGGGCGGTGTGATCTTTAAAAGAGCTTCTGCCCACGTGGCGCACGTCGATGCCGAAGATCTCCTTTGCCACCGTTACCTCGGTAAGCGCCTCGTCGCAGGACAGGGTGGCGTAGCCGTCAAGAGTCAGCACGTAGCGCACACCGTCTTTGGTGGGCAGAGTGAAGAGGAAAAGTCCCACCAGCAGTGCCACGCTCACAAGAGAGATGAGCGGAATGAGGATCATATTTCTCTTTTTTCTCTTCTGCCGCGCCAGCTCCTCGATCTCGGTCAGACGATCCTTCAGAATCAAGGCAAACTCGCCGCTCTTTTTGTAATCCCGCAGACCCGACGCCAGACGAAGAAGCTCCTCCACCTCTTTTTTGTCGTAAGATAAAGCAGACATCCCTTCAGACAGCCTGCCGTAGTCCTCCTCCTTGCGCAAAAGGCGGAGATTCTGCTTTGCCCGCAGCTCCATCAGGCTTTCTCTGTAGCTACCCTTGGCGTGGGAAAGCCCCTCCATATAAAGGGGATAGTCCTCAAGCGGCTTTGGCAGATCGGCAAGCCCGCCCTCGCTGACAAGTCCGTTTTCGGCAAGAAGCAGACCGATATAGGGGTGGGGATCGTCGCATTTTTCGGTAACCAGACTGCCAAAGTGCTGCTTTGCCTCGTCAAATTGGTGCTTGCTTAAATAATAGTATCCCTGTTGCAGGGCGGTCAATTCTTCCATACCCTTCCCTTTCCTCCCGAACGGTCGGGAACGCCTTTTTTTCGCGGTACGCTTTATTTGGTTGCGATGTTCAAAAGGATCTCGGTCGCCTTGTCCATCCCCTCGGCGGTGATATGCTCAAAGGGTCCGTGGTAGGCGTAGCCACCCGTGCCAAGGTTGGGGGTGGGCAGACCCATAAAGGACAGTCTTGCCCCGTCGGTGCCTCCGCGGATGGGGGTGTTTGCAGGGGTCACGCCTGCCTTTTTGGTGGCTTCCATCGCTCTTTCCACGATGTAAAAGCGGGGGCGGACCACCTCTTCCATATTGTAGTAGCTGTCCTTGATCTCGGCTTTGATATACTGACCGCCAAGCTCGCCGTTCATTTGCTTGACAAGCTCACCGACAAAGACCTTGCGGGCTTCAAACTTTTCTTTACTGTGATCGCGGATGATGTAAGAAAGGCTCGCCTTCTCAACGCTTCCCTCCATAGAGCCTAAATGGTAAAAGCCCTGATAGTCCACCGTGGTGGCAGGCGTTTCGTTTTTGGGCATACGGGCGGCAAATTCGGTGGCAAGCAGAGCGGCGTTGACCATTACGCCAAAGGCAGATCCGGGATGCACGTTCACCCCTTCAAAGGTGATCTTTGCCGAGGCGGCGTTGAAGTTTTCAAAAACCACCTCGCCCTCGGGACCGCCGTCCACCGTGTAGGCGTAGTCGGCGCCAAAGGCAGCAAGATCAAAGCTGTCGGTGCCCATGCCCACCTCCTCGTCGGGGGTGAAGCAGATGCAAAGCCTGCCGTGGGGCAGATCTTGTTCCTTGATGTCTTCCAGCATGGTCATAATCTCGGCAATACCCGCCTTGTCATCTGCCCCCAAAAGGGTGGTGCCGTCGGTGGTGATCAGCGTCCTTCCCGCAAGGGCGGGCAGATGGGGAAATTGCTCCTTTGAAAGAACTCTTCCCGAAGAGCCGAGAGGCAGATCGCCGCCATCGTAGTTTTCGTGGATCAGCGGATTGACGCCCGCTCCCGTGAAATCGGGGGCAGTGTCAAGATGGGCAATAAAGCCGATCTTTTCCACGTCCTCGTAGCCCTCGGTGGCTTCAAGATGCCCGTACACAAGACAGTTTTCGGTAACGTAGGCGTCCTTTACCCCCAGCTCCCGCAGCTCCTTCGCCAAAAGATGTGCCAAATCAAACTGGCAGGCGGTGGAAGGGTTCTTTGCTCCCTCGGGATCGCTTTCGGTGTTCACCCTTACATACTTCAACAAACGCTCATACGCTCTCATCTCAAACCTCAAAGACAGTATTTTCTATATTATACCCCTTTTTTGCCCTGTTGTCAATGAATTCCCGCTCATTTCATCAAAGTTTCAAAAAGCTTTCACGAAAAGGGCGGTGAAAATGAACAGAACCGCCCTTTCTTCAAATCAGAACAAAAGCACAAATACCAAAAGCATTTCTCGCCTCTTGCAATATCCACTGCTTTATGCTATAATCGCTTTGAAAATCATAGCGTCACTATACCTTTTGCCCGTAACCGCTTCGTGGTTTTTTATCAAAAAGATGCTATAATTGAATCACAAAAGCGCTTTTGAATATTCAATTCAGGAGGACAACATCATGTCCATTGGCTCTACCATCAAACGTTTGCGCCGCGAGAAGGATCTCACCCAAGAACAGCTCGCCGAGTACCTCGGGATCACCTCCCGCGCTATTTCCCAGTGGGAGTGCGACCGTACTGCCCCCGATATTTCTCAGATCCCTGCCCTTTGCCACGTCCTTGACGTCAGCTCCGATACCCTTTTGGGCATTGACATCACCAAAAGCAACGAGGAGATTGAAAACTACCTGGATCGGGCTTTTGAAAAGGAGAAAGATGGCAACTTCAAAGGAAGCGAAGAAATTCTAAGGGATGGCCTGCGCAAATTCCCCAAATCCTATAAAATAATGTACAAACTCGCCGAATCGATCGTGAACAGCCGTTCAAGAGAAGGACTCAATGAATATGACGAGGTATTCGAGCTTTGCAACCGCATTCTTACCGAATGCACCGACAGTATCACCCGTCAACAGACCACCCACCTTCTTGGAACTGCATATAATTACGCAGGAAAACAGGAAGAGATGCGAAAGCTTGCAGAGGAGCTGCCCCACGTTTGGTTTTCCTATGAGGATTTTATGCGATACCACTGGAAGGGCGATGACGATTTTTCACAGCTTCAAGACTATATGAGCTATCTCATCAACAGAATCGGCGAAATGATCGAGCTTGCCGTCTGTCATCGTCACGACGACGGTACGCTCATCTACCCTCTTGAAGATCGGATCAAGCTTTGGAAAACGCATATCGCACTCATGGACCACCTCTTCCCCGACGGCGATTATCTGTACGCCGCTCAGTACTGCGAAAACTCTTGCGGTCATTTGTTTGACATTTATAACGCCAAGGATGATTACGAAGAGGCTTGGCGGTGGCTTGAGCGGGGTGCAGAGTTTGCAATCCACTTTGACACCTACGATTTTGAAGGAGCTTACTCCTCCCCGATCTTACGCGGGTACGTCAGCGGCGGTTGGATCATAGAGGAAAGCGGCTATCACTCAAAAAATATGCTGACCTATTTAAAATACAGCGATGAAGTTGCCGCATACCGCTCCGATGCCCGTTACGAAGCGCTTGTAAGCCGGCTTGAAAGCGTTTGCCCGAAGCATTGATGCCATACCCAAAAAAGACGCTCCCGTTTGCGGAGCGTCTTCTCTTTTTTAAAAGGAAATATGATAGGTAGTCAGCACCCGCAAAAAGCCCAGGTCCGTGGCTTCAAAGCCGCCGTGCTCTATGGCATTTGCGCCGAATTGGCTGTCATCAAAAGGGAGGGCGTTTTGCGCAACCTCCTCCACGCTCACCTCGGCGATCTTGCATCCGCTGTCAATATAGCTGACCGCTTTTTCGATCAGTTCTCTGTTTTCTTCCATAATTGCTCCTTGACGCACCTGCGTGTGCGCACTTTCAAACTCGAGAGCATCTCCCGCGGCGATCTGCTCTCTGTGTCTATAGTATAGCAGATGCTTCTTTGGGTTTCTCGACCTTCGGCGCTCTGTTTGGGCACTTTTAGTATACCATCCTTTTCACTTTTTGTAAAGAGGAAGAGCCTTTTGGTGCGGGTGCTTTCGGGACATACAGCGGAATACCGATTTGATGACAAAAGCCAAGGCGCACGCCTTGGCTTTTGTTTTATTTGTACAATTGCAGATCAGTGCGCATCTTTCGTCAGATATGGTACAAGCCGTTCAAGTTGCTTTTTATACCGTTCCTCGTTTTGCAAACTTTCAAAAACTCCGTCTCTTCTGCAAAATGTATGATATGCGCACCGGCATACAGATCCCCCATTATCATCGATGTCCTCCCCGGTGGAATGAAGCTTGTTTTCGCGCAGCACATTCAGCGCAGGACAGTTATAGGAAAGAAGCGTGTTGGCAGGAAGTTGTGCATATTTCACATAAAGAGCAATTGCTTTTTCCATCTCGGCATATCCGGATTCAAAGTCCTTCTTTGAAAAATATGCAAGAGCAAGGCGAGCGTAAAAGTCCGCGCGCATAACCATCCATGCGTCCACATCTGTAGTAGGATCCCTTAGTACATCTATTACATTGAGGATCATTTTAAAGTTTGAAACGGCAACATCGGAATCCTCAAACTCATTGCAATTGTAAAAGGCATATTCCACAAAAGAAATAAAATTTTCTTGGCGTTGTATTCTGTATTTTTCGTGATCGCGGTGGTAACCGTATCGTGATTCGAGCAATACCTCTTTACATGATTTCCAGCTTGGCATCATCCCAAGCCATCTATCAAGATTCTCTTCTTTTTCTGCTATAACGATCATTTCCATTGCCTCAATACGAATATTTTCGTTTGTGCAATGATCTATTATATTCCGGCAGATATCTCTGATCTCATCCAAATGCTCCTCGTACGGTCTGATACCGTGATATACGTAGCATCTACAGAGCCAAAGACCAAAAGAAAATTCCTTTGGAAACTCCTCATAGGCGGATTTGCACGCTTGATAGAACAACTCCAAATCGCTTCGTACTTCATTGATTTTTCTATAATGTATATCAAGCCGCGTTTTGACGGATGCACTGTCTGTTCCGAAAAGAAGATCTGTAGAAATGGCAAAATACTGTGCAATCCTCGGTATCAGCTCCATATCCGGATAAGCCAATCCATTTTCCCAACGGCTGACCGACTGATAAGTGACCCCAACAGCAGCGGCAAGCTCTTCTTGCGTTATATCGCGCTCACGCCTCAAACGACGGATCACCTTAGAAATTGGTAAATTCATAGTGTTCTCCTTGCAAAAATTCAGTTGCGCAACCTGTGTTCATAGTATAGCGAACATTTACAAAAAAATCAATAAGCAGGCGCGTGCAGAAAACTCACCTACCGCGTGAATAATTTGACATATATGCTTATTCTGCCATCTTTATGTTTTGTGTATCTTGTTAAATGCCAAATTATAGGTTGACAATATCCTAAAATTCGTGTATAATAACATCAACAAATAGATATAGGAGGAAACCGATGCACATCGACACCAAACGAATCGTCTCCATTTCCGAGGCAAACCAAAACTTTTCAAGGGTGGCACGGCTGGCGGAAAAGCACGGGGAGATCTATATTTTTAAAAACAACAAGCCAAAGTACAGGCTGGTCGATCTTGAAAAGGACGCCGCTATTGAAATGAGCGAGGATGAAAAGATCGATTTTGTGGCGGCAAGAATCCTGAAAAGATACCGCGCCGCCTTTGAGGAGCTGGCAAAATGATTAAATTAAGCAAAGAAAAAGTGCTCGTTTTGCACGAGCTGATGGCAAAGGAAACGGGAGGCGATCCCTCTCTTCGGGACGTTGCTCTGCTTGAAAGCGCTCTTGAATCGGCGTTTGCCACCTTTGACGGCAACGATCTTTACCCCACGATTTGCGAAAAAGGGGCAAGGCTCGGCTACGCTCTGATCTCCAACCACGCATTCGTGGACGGCAACAAGCGCATCGGAATGTTTATCCTGCTGGTCTTTTTGGAGCTTAACGGCGTGAAGATCACCCCAACTGCAGAAGAGGTTGCTCGCGTGGGACTTGCCGTGGCGGCAGGTCAGATGGACTACGGCGCCCTTCTGGAGTGGATCCTTAAAAACGAAGGCTGACACGCTCTATATCGCAAAACGAGTTACAGCTTGCGCACGAACATCCAATAAGAAAAGATGTGTACCAAAGAAAAATGCTTGGTACACATCCTTTTTATTCTGCCGCCTTTATCATATTGCCGATAAAGATACCGTAGCCCCTTTGAGGATCGTCCACCAGCACGTGGGTCACCGCTCCCACGATCCTGCCGTCCTGCAGGATGGGCGAGCCGCTCATTCCCTGCACGATCCCGCCCGTTTGCTCAAGGAGCGTGGGGTCGGTCACGTGCAAAAGGAAGTTTTTGCCCTCTTGTTCAAAGTGGTAGATCCGCTCTATCTCAATTTCATAGCGCTTGGGCGCACTGCCCGAAAGGGTGCAAAGGATCTCCGCTCTGCCCTCCTTTACCTGCGTTGTACTTGCCACGGGCAGGGGTGTGCCCCTATAGGGCATGGTCTTTTGAAAGACCCCAAAGATGCCCTCCTCGGCATTTTTCAGCACGCTTCCCTTCACCCCCGGGCAAAAAATGCCCCGAAGCTGACCGGGCAGTCCCGGACATCCCTTACAAATGGAGGTGATGCGCACGTCGGTGATGCTTCCCCCCGTGATGGGCAGAAGCATTCCGCTCTTGCCTTCGCAAATGCCGTGTCCAAGCCCTGCAAAGCTGCCGCTTTGGGGATCAAAATAGGTCATCGTGCCGATGCCCGCAAGAGTATCTCTCAGATAGACGCCCAAGGAACCCTGCTTTTTATAGTCCTTTGCCGCCTCTGTAAGCATTTGGGGGGTGAGTGACAGGCGCACCTGCTCTTTGCCCCTCCAAACCTCCAGCTCAACGCCCTTTTTTAACGTGCTTCCTTCCTTTAAAAGCTCTGCCGCTCTTTTTGAAAAGTCAAGCACGCCTAAGACGGGCTCGCCGTTGATCTTCTTAATCAGGTCGCCCTGCATTACACCGCACCTCTGCGCAGGACTCCCCTCCTCCACTCTGAATACCGTCACTCCGTCGGTGTGGATGCGCACCCCGAAGGGCTCTCCTGAGGGCACCAGCATCCGCTCACCACTCACGGCACTTTCTCCCTTTTCTGCCTCTGCCCCTTCACCGTATACCCCGATTGGATGGGGAGCAATGCAAAGAAGGAGGGAAAACACCGCGGCGGCGATCCGCAAAAGGGTGCGCTCTGCCCTTTTTTTCTGTTCCGTCTGTCTCAATTTGCTGTACCTCAACTCTGTTTTATCGTGTTTTGCAAAATTCGCCTCAGAGTGATCCTCATCGAATTTCACACCCTTATGCTTTGCAAAAATGACGGCCTTTATGTCAAGCAATATTTGCGCAAATTCGCAAAGAGAGGTGAAGCGCTTCCTTTTTTTGCTTTTTCAAACCAAAACGCTCCCCTTTGGATAAAAGGGGAGCGCAATCTGTAAAAGGGTATTCGGGGCTTTGCCACGATCCCCATTCAGGGGACTTTTTGTAAAAAGTCCCCTGAAAACCCTCAAAAACTTTGGAAAAATGGGTGCTTTTAATCTGTTTTTCTTTAACAGAACGGTTTATCGATACGTTCCGCTTCCTTTCGGATAAAAGGGAGCGTTCTTTATTCATTATTTCAGCTTCAGACCTTCGCCAAACGCCTTGCCCACTACCTCTCCAAGCACCAGATATTCATTGTTCATCGGGTCAAAGGTGATGGGGCGAAGCTTCTTTGGGTCGATCTTCCCCTTCTCGTTTAAAACGCTCTCGTCGGCGCAGACGTTTTCGATCCTTCCAACAAGTCTGCAGCTTTCGGGATCGTAGGAAAGAAGGGTGCATTCCACCGCCACGGGCAGCTCAAGGATCAGCGGAGCGTCCACAAAGGCACTCTTTTCGGCATGAAAGCCTGCTTTTTCAAATTTATCGGGCTGATCCTTTCCCGAAACGATGCCCACGTAATCGCAGGCGGCAACGAACTCTGCCGTTGCCATACTGACCGTGAACGCTTTTCTGTTTTTGATATTTTCAGTGGTCTTATGATCGGCACTGATGCAAATGCTGATCTCATTCTCCTCACTCAATCCCCCCCACGCCGCATTCATGGCATCGGGCGTGCCATCCTCCCCGTAGGTGGCAATGATGAAGACCGGCTGGGGATAAAGGATGGGCTTTGCTCCGAAATTCTTTCTCATACTTTTTCCTCTTTTCATTTATATCTTTTTATAGGTTAAATGTAAAATATCCTTTTCCAAAACGGTACTTGCCGTCAGGACAAATTCCGTTTGAAAACCACCGTCAAAAAGAGGCTTATCTGCGGCATCTGCAAGGGTGGGTGCCACCACGACGCTCAGCTCGTCCACAGCCCCTGCACGCAAAAAGGCACCGTTCAAAACGCTTCCCCCTTCAAGAAGCAGCTTTTCAATGCCGAACAGCTCCTTTGCTTTGGCAAGCGCCAAGGGCAGATCAAGCTCGTCCCTGCCCGCTATGATATAGGATGCACCGATGTCCCGCAGATATGCAAGATACTCCCTTGAAGCGTTTTCGGTAAGCACCTCCACCACGTGCGCCCCGTCGTAGCCCGGATCTTCGTCCTCAATATACCCCTTTTTCCAGCCAAGCCGCCCTTTGCGGTCAAAAGACAGTGCGTAAAAGCGGGCGTTTTCGTCTGCAACGAAATCGCCGTTGGGCACAACTGCGCCTTTATAGTCGGAAAGTGCGGGCATCCATCCGCCCGTAAAGCTGCCCTCCATCGTCACCCTGCCGCAGGCAAAGCCGTCAGCGTGAAAATCCCGATGGATGGCATAATACTGCTCCGCCGCCCTGCAGCCCGTCTCGGAATAAAGAAAATCGCCCGTCACCTTGCCGTCAATGGAGGTGACCATATGGCAAATAATATAGGGTCTGTCCACTTCGTCCTCCTTTCAGCTGTGTACGCCATTTTTTATAGTTTACTGCAAATTCTGCTCTTTGTCAATGTATTTTTGCGGTCATAATGCAAATACCGCCCCGTTTCGTTTGAAACGGGGCGGTGCTTGTTTTATAGAGTATCGTCTATTCTTAGAACAGAATGATCAGGAACTGGGAAACCAGAACCACGGCGATGAGTGCCACGGGATAGGTTGCCGCATATGCGGAAGCCACGTCATCGGTTCCTGCCGTATTGATCAACGTACCAAGAGCGGGGGTAGAGGTCATACCGCCGGTCAGCGAGCCCAGATTGTTCAAGAGGCTGAGCTTTAACACGTACTTTGCAAAGAAGAAGCCTGCGATCATGGGCACAACGGTCATCAGCACACCATAGAAGAAGTACTGCACGTCAAACAACTCAAAGAAGCCGTTACCGCCCGAAATGCCGGCACCGGTCAGGAAGAGCAGCAGACCCAGCTCCTTGAAGATCTTCAGGGTGGAGTCCTTGGGCATCAGATTGATCTTACCGCATCTGCCGAAGTGACCGAAGAGCAAAGTTGCCAGCAGGCATCCGCCGGTGGTGGTCAGCGAGAAGCAGGTTCCAGACAGTCCCTTTGCGGAAAGGGGAATCTTGATCATACCGATAAACACACCGATGATCGCCGCCAAGGAGAACATTGCAAAGCCGTGTCCGTCCAGCTCGAAGAGCTTTCCTTCATACTTTTTCTTTGCCCTGCCATCCTCTGCCACGGTCAGCTTTGCTCTTTCCTCAGCCATATTTGCCTTGGAAAGCTTGGGCACAATCTGCACGAAGAGTACCACGCCGATGACACCGAAAATGTAGGCAATACCGTGACCTACCGATACGGCATCCTCATAGATGGCGTCTACCGTTGCCTTTGCCGCGGAGAATGCGGGGGTGGAGGTAAGCGATCCCGAAAGAAGACCTACCACCATTGCGGTCAGCTCGTCGTTGTTTTCAGCCACACCGGTGAGTCTGCCGATCATAATGCATCCGATGGCAGAAAGTCCGCCCATCAGGATCACGACCAGACCCAAAAGCACGTAGGACTTGAAGTTCTTCTTCATATTGCCGAAGAACTTGGGGCCTGCGATGAAGCCTACGGAGGAAACGAAGAGGATCAGACCGAGGCTCTCAACGATCTTCAGCGCCTTGTCGGCATAGTTGACCGTCTTCTGCACGTTGACACCTGCTTCCTTAAGCAGTGCCACCTGCGCCTTTTTCACGTCCTTTTCGTTGCTTTCGTCCTCGTTTAAAGTAACGGAGGCAAGCTGTTCCTCGGTCAGCTCCTTGTCAGCCACCTTTTCGTAGTATTCTACAAACGCCTGATGCTCGGTGGGATAGTCCACCGTGGTGGTGATGGAAAGCTGGCTTGAAAGCTGGCCGTAAAACAGACATCCAACCACGAGGGCGATGATGAACACGCCCGCGTCGCCAAGAGACACGCCCTTGATGGTGATCCTGCCAAGCATAAAGCCTACGGCAATGATGGCAAAGATCATAAACATAAAGAATGTAATACCCGTAATCGGGATCACACCGCCGAATAAAGTCATCTTAAAACGCCTCCCAAATGATTAAAAGTCTGCTCTCTTGGTGTAGTTGGGAAGGAGCTTAGGCGAAACGGTCTTGGTTTCGATGCCCGCGTCTGCGATCTCTTTTTCAAACTTTGCGATGTGGTCAAGGGTCAGGGCACCAACGGTGGTATCCTTTGCCTTTGCCGCCGCGTTCTTACCTGCACTGCGTCCGAATACGATGATGTCAAGCAGAGAGTTACCCATCAGTCTGTTTCTGCCGTGGATACCGCCCACTGCCTCACCTGCAACGAACAGGTTCTCAACCTCGGTGGTCATGCAGTCCTCGGTGATGTCCAGACCACCGTTCTGATAGTGGAGGGTGGGGAATACCAGAATGGGCTCCTTGCGGATATCGATGCCGTACTTATCGAACATTCTCCACATTGCGGGAATTCTCTTCATAATGGTGCCTTCGCCCCCGATGATCTCGATCATGGGCGTATCCAGCCATACGCCCTTGCCGTTGCCGGTGTCCACACCGTTGTCTCTTGCGGTGCATTCACGGATGATGGAAGCGGCAGAAACGTCACGGGTCTCCAGGGGATGCATAAACACTTCCCCGTTGGCGTTGATCAGCTTTGCGCCGAGAGAACGAACCTTCTCGGTTACCAGCGCGCCGAAGATCTGCTCGGGATATGCGGCACCGGTGGGGTGATACTGCAAAGTCTCGGCATAAAGCAGCTTTGCACCCACTCTGTAGCCCAGCACCAGACCGTCTGCGGTTGCACCGTAGTGGTTGGAGGTGGGGAAGCCCTGATAGTGCATACGACCTGCACCGCCGGTGGCGATGATGACCGTTTTTGCCTTGGCAACCAGCAGCTCCTCGGTCTCCATATTCAGCAGGACCGCACCTGCAGCCTTGCCGTTTTCGTCAAGGATCAGCTCGATGGCAGAGGTGAAATCCACCACGGGGATCTGACGGTTGTAGACCTCGTCACGCAGAGTTCTCATGATCTCAGCGCCCGAATAGTCCTTTGCCGCGTGCATACGCTTTCTGGAGGTACCGCCGCCGTGGGTGGTAACCATGGTGCCGTCCTCGTACTTGTCAAATTCAACGCCCAAGTCACTCAGCCACGCAATTGCCTCGGGAGCGTCGCACACCAGCTTTGCCAGCAGCTCTCTCTTTGCCGCATAGTGACCGCCGCCGAAGGCGTCCACAAAGTGGATGGCGGGAGAGTCGTTGGGCTTATCAGCCGCCTGAATACCGCCCTCAGCCATCATGGTGTTGGCATCACCAATACGAAGCTTGGTCACGATCATGACGTTTGCGCCTGCCTCGTGAGCCTCGATGGCAGCAGATGCACCTGCACCGCCGCCGCCGATGACCAGCACGTCCACGTCGTAGTCGGGTGCGTTCAGGTCAACGGACTCTGCGGTGATACGGCTGTGCGCCTGCAGGGTCGCAGCCAGCTCCTTGGGAACCTTGCTTCCCTTGTTGGGACCGATCTGCAGGATCTCAAACTGATCCTGTCTGTAGTCGGGATGGAATTCTGCCAGCAGGTCTTCCTTCTGCTTTGCAGTCATACGGGCAGGTTCCATTTCAACGTTCTTGGCTCTTGCCGCTTCAACAGCCGCAAGAGACTTCCGGAAATTTTCAGAATACATCGTGTCCGCCCTCCTTATTTCTCGATCTCTCTGTTGTTATACAGTTCCTTCATCTCCTCAACGGGCTTCTGCATCAGCGCCTCGATGAGCTCCTTGAAGGTACCGTCCTTGATCTCCTTCACGCGGTCCTCAAGATGTCCGCAATCGGGAGCCAGGTACTTACCGTTGATTCTGCGGGCAAGCATTGCCACCTGAGGATGGGAGATGCCTGCAGGGCATCTGGAGGAGCACACGCCGCACATTACGCAGTCGAAGGACTCCTCGGCGCACTTTTCAAAGTCGCCTCTCTGAGCGTATGCGATATACTGCATCACGTTCAGACCCTGAGTGCAGGCCTTGGTGCAGGCGTTACAGCCGATGCAAGCGTAGATCTCGGGATAGAGCTGCATCATCACCTGCTCGGTGGTCTTCACGGTCTCAATGTCGTATACCTGCTTTACCAGAGGGAAGAAAGGCAGGGTCGCGATGTACATTCCCTCTTCAACCTTGGTCTGGCAGGCAAGGCACGCCTTCAATTCCTGCTGACC